>CALVQA010000089.1 GCA_944354725.1 uncultured Clostridia bacterium | reverse complement strand
ACGAAACTTTTATGACCTTTATCCCGCGCGTTGCGGCGAGCTCGCTCACGGCAAAATCGAGGGCGGCCTTCCTGTCGCCCAAACTCGACCCGAGGGAGAGATATGCGTCAACGCGGGCGAGCCGCACTTCCGCCGCCATCGCCTCGAACTCGGCTTTGACCGGCGCCTGCGGCTTCTCCACGCGCATCGTCACATAGTTTGCGCGTGGGAACTTTTCGAGCACGGCCTCGGCGCACCGCCACGCAAGCGTCTCTATGAGGTCGAACACGTTCTGCGTGGCGACCGCCGCTATTGTCTTGCATACGGCGGAATAATTTACCGTGAGCGCGACGTCGTCGTCCCTGCAGGCATCGTAAAGATCGCAGCCGACCTCCGCGGAAAACACGAAATCCTGCGGCTCGACTTTTTCGAAATCGTTTACCCCGTGGCAGGTATTTATCCTGAGCTTTTTTATTATCACTTTACCCATAGCATCCTCCGTAACGTCAGCCGCCGAGGGCCTCCTCTATCGCCGCGACGTTTTCGGCCACGTCGTGCACCCGCACGAACATGACGCCCTTTTTTGCCGCGAGGCGGGTGGCGGCAAGCGTCTGAGGCAAACGATCGGCCGGCCTGCCGCCGAACATCGATTTGCGGCTCGCGCCCAAAAGCAGCGGAAAACCGAGCCTTCCCAGCCTTTCGTACCCGCCGAGAAGTTCAAAATTCTGCTCCGCGGTTTTTGCGAAACCGATGCCGCCGTCCAGACATATCCTGTCTCTGCCGATGCCCGCCGAAATCGCCTTATCCGCGGCATTTTGCAAAAATTCCTCTATCGGCCGCCATATCCCTGAGGACAGCGGAGAAGGCGAATTGTGCATTATGCAGACCGAAGCGCCGTAAGCCGCCACGGCGGCGGCCATGCCGGCACCGCGCGAAAGGCCCCACACGTCGTTAATCATGTCGGCGCCCTCGTCCAAGGCGGCGCGGGCGGAGAGCGCATGATAGGTATCCACGGAAAGGGGTATCGCGAAATTGCGCTTTATCTGCCCTATCACGCCCGCAAATCTCTTTATCTCTTCCTCCGCGCCTATCTCCGCGTATCCGGGGCGGGTAGACTGGGCGCCTATGTCCAAGACCGCCGCCCCCTCGCGCACAGCCTTTTCGGCGGCGCGGAGCACGGTTTTTTCGGTGTGCCTGCTGCCCTCCCAAAAACTGTCGGGCGTGAGGTTTATTATTGCCATAACGTGCGTACCGCACTCGAAAATCTTGTCGCCTATCTTCATAAAATCAATGCAGGGTCATTTCAAAAGCGATAAAACTTCGGCAACTTTCTCTTTCGGAAAATCGCCCGCGACGCTGTAAGTGAGCGTTTTTGAGCCGAATTTTTTTACACCGCGGCAGGTCATGCAGGTGTGCTCTGCCTCGCATAGTACCAGAACGCCCTTCGCCGCGAGATTTTTATGCACCGCTTCCGCCACCTGAGCGGTGAGCCGCTCCTGAAGCTGCAGCCGCTTTGCATACACCTCCACCGTGCGCGCGAGCTTCGACAGGCCCGCCACTCTGTCGCCGGGGATATAGGCGATCGCGATCTTGCCGAAAAACGGCATGAGATGATGTTCGCACGTCGACGAAAAGGCGATATCCTTTTCGATCACCATTTCGCCCGATCGTACGGCGAACGTCTTCGACAGGTGCCGCGACGCATCGTCGGAATACCCTCCGAGCAATTCCGCAAACATGTCGGCCACGCGCGCCGGGGTGTCTTTGAGCCCCTCGCGCGAGACGTCTTCGCCGACCGCGGTCAAAAAATCTTCGACGGCTTTTATCGCCCTCTCTCTATCCACTCCTTTGCCTCCTTCAACAAAGTAAACGAGCCGCACACGGCGACCACTTCGCCAGCGGCCGCATCGAGCGCCGCCGCCACGCTTTCCGCGGTGCGCACGACGGGAAACACGCGCCTGCACGCCGCCTCTATCTTATCGAGCGCCATTGCCCTGTAACCGTGCGGGCTGACGGCTATCACCTCTTCGGCGCAGCCCGCGAGCATCCGCAGCACTCCGTCGGCATCTTTATCCGCAAGGCAGCCGTAAACCACCGTGCGCCGCATCGAACCGTACCTGCCGCCAAGCAGTTTTGCAAGCGGCGCCATGCTTTCGGGATTGTGCGCGCCGTCGAGGATATATCGTCTGCCGCCCGCGGGCACTATCTGCAGCCGCCCGAAAACGGCGGCGTTGCGGACGCCCGTACATATCGCGTCGCTCCCTATGCCGAGAAGTTCGGCCGCGGTTATCGCGGCGGCCGCGTTGTACGGCTGGACGCAGCCCGCCATCGACGTGAAATATCTCCTGCCTCCGCAGGAAAACTCCGTGCCCGACTCCCCTTCGGATATATCTTCGGGAAGTTCCGAAAGCACCGCTCCCCGCCCGAAAAATATCCCGCGCACCTGTTCGGGCACGCACGCGGATATCACGGAGGGGCAATCGACGATGATCCCCGCCTTATGGCGCGCTATTTTATCGATACTGTCGCCGAGAAAGGCGGTATGTTCGAGCGAGACCGAAGTTATCACCGCCATCACCTTCTTGTTCACGGCGTTGGTGGTATCGAGCAGACCGCCCATGCAGCATTCCGCGACGGCGTATTCGCACCCCTCTTCGGCAAACATCAAAAAGGCGGCCGCCGTCTGCCGCTCATACGCGGTGGGGGCGTCGCTCATGCCGGAGGCCGCCTCCATGGCGCGGCTCATATAGTCCGCGCAACGCGCGCACGGAACGCCGCCGACAAGAAACTGCTCTTCGAACGAAAGCACCTCGGGAGTCGTGTAAGTACCCACGGTTTTGCCCGCGGCGAGCAGTATGGCGGTGAGGTAGGCGCACGCCGAACCTTTGCCGTTGGTCCCCGCCACGTGGATTATTTTGAGTTTGTCGTCGGGAGAGCCCAGCCTGTTCAGAAGTTCGCGGGTGCGTTCGGTCCCGAACTTCATGCCCTCTGAACGCATATTCGTTATGCGAGCTATTATGTCTGACATAAAATAAAAAAGAACTCCTTTAAAGGCGTCCTTAAATAAACGGGCGCCGCAACGCCCGAAGCCCGGCCGCGACAAAAGCAGCGCCGCACGGCGCGCGTGCCGAAGCCGTTAAAAACAGGGGACGCACTCAGCCACCGCAGGTCCCGCCTTTCGTGTGCGGGCTGTCCTCCCCGCACCACTTAACGCGACTGAGCTTTGCTTTTAGACGAGTATAGCACACGGCCGCGTTTTTTGCAAGGAATATTGCGCACCGTTTGCGCAATACTTATTGTATGGCGCTTATTTTTGTAAGGACGGCTATAATATTTTTTACGCTGCTTATCGTGATGCGGCTGATGGGCAAGAGCCAGATAGGCGAAATGCAACCCTTTGAATTCGTCATAACGCTCCTCATCGCCGAGCTCGCCTGCATACCCATGGCCGACACGACCATCCCCCTGCTGTACGGAGTGGTCTCGATAGTCGCGATGTTTATCCTGCACCAGAGCATGTGGCTCCTGGACATGTGGTTCAAACCAATGAAGGCGATCGTCTGCGGCAGGCCGTCGCTCGTGATAACCAAGAGCGGCATAGACGAGTATCAGCTTAAAAAAAACAACCTCGACGTGAGCGACCTGATAGAAAGCATGCGCGCCGCAGGCTACTTCAACCTGGACGACGTGTATTACGGGCTGTACGAGGCCAACGGCAGCTTTTCGGCGCTGGCACGCGAACAAAAGACCGACTCCCTCGCCGTTACTCTCATCGACGGAGGAAAACTGAACGCGCACAACATGTCGGTGTGCGGGATAGCGAGAGAAACGCTGGACTCGTTCCTGCGCGAGCAGAACGCAAAGCTCAAAAACGTGCTCGTGATGACGGTAGACGGCAGCGGCAGAGTATACTTTCAAAAGAGAGGGCAGCCGTATAAAATACTTAGGATGGCGGTGAACGAAAAATGGTGAGAGCTGTTTGCCTTACGTTGGCGGCGATAGCCGCCTGTATCGCGTTTTTTTTGACGGTCGACTTATACCTTAAGGAGCAGTTCGCGCAATTCGGGGACGCCATGGAAACGCTGTGCGAAAAGACGGAGAACGAGCTGGCCAACGAGGGCGACGCCGACGCCGTGCGGATGATGTGGGCGGACAAAAAACGCAGGTTGCAGGCATTTATACCGCACAACGACATAGCATACGTCGACTACAGGCTGAACGAGGCCTTCTCCTATATAAGCACGCGCAATTTTCCCCTTGCGCTGGCCAACCTTGAGATAGTTAAAAAGATGGCCGGTACCATGCCCGACAATTACAGGCTCAGGTTAGAAAACATTTTATAAAGAGCAGCGCCTCGCGGAAAGACATCTTCCCGCGAGGCGCGTTCCTATTCGTATTCGTCGTAACTTCTTCTGTCCTTAGGCGCGCCGCCTTGGAGCTGCTCCGCACGGCAATCCTGCCTTTGAAAAGGCGGCTTGCGGCATTTTTCGCGCGGGGGAGAGCGATCGGCATTGGTTATTATAACGTCCTCTCCTATGCGCACGACGGCCCCCAGGGGAATAAAAAAATCGTCGCGCATCAGCCTGAATCCCTTGCCGCCCGTAACGTTGAAGCCGCAGATCCTGCCGCCGGGGAAATCAAACACGAGATCGCAGACGCGCCCGAGGTTCTTTCCGTCGGCGACACCTATAACATCCATCTGTTTGAGCTGTGTATACGAAAATTCCAAACGTTGCCTCCGCCGCCCCGCGCCGCCGGTTTTTGCGCCCGCCACGGTGCGGCACTTATATTATATGAAGCCGCGCCGCTTTTTGTTACAAAAGAGGGCGGCGCCAAACCGCCGCCCTTCAGGACACATGCTCACAGATAATCGTTTTTAAGCCGTTCGTACCTCTGCCGCCATTTTTCGGCATTTACAAGGTCGTTCTTCGAGGCATAGTACTCCGCACGCAGGCAGACGAGCATTATGAATGCCGGCCTGTCTTCGGCTATCTGCGGAACCGAAAAAAGAAGCTCTTCGTCCAAGGCCTCTATCGGCGTCCCTTCGGCAAGCATGCCCTGAACGGTCAAAACGCGCTCCAGGACCTGCCACTGCGGAGTATTTTTTGCGGCGTCGAGCAACATGCCCATATCGGTGGCGAACGCGTCGTCATCCGAAGGCGCGGCATTTACGATCAAAAGATAGAGCGACGAAGGCGCGACAAAAGACGCGTAAACGGCCCCGTTGCCGAAAAACAGCAGCGCCGCCCCCGCTGCAGCGAGCAGGAAATTGACGGCGAGCCCGCCGCACGCGGTCGCTATGAACGCGCGCCTGATATTTTTCGACCGGCAGGGCGTCACGGTACAGACGGAAGGCGCGAACACGGCAAACCTGCCGAGCTTTACCCTCATCCCCGCAAACGCGCCGAAGAGCTTATGGCCGAGCTCGTGCAGCTGGGCCGAAAGCGGAAAGAACAGCGCGCAGGCGGCAACATATGCCGCGACGTGCCACCACTCACCCCCCGCACGATATGCGGCGAGCCCTCCCGCGGCAGCCAGAGCAAGCGCCGCGACTGCCGCGGCGGCCGTTGACAGGTACCTCACTTTGCAAGCCCCTTTATCATGGCGTAGCCCTCTAAATTATCCCTTTCCGACACGGTAACGGAATCCGCTCCGAATGCCCGCAAGATGCCGTGCAAGAGCAGGCAACCGCCGGCGATTACGTCGGCGCGCCGCACGTCCATGCCCCTGAGCGCCCTGCACTCTTCCACGCTGAGGCCGAGCAGCAGCTCCGCCTCCTTCCCCAGCCAATCGGCGGTGAGCACCGTGCCGTCTACGGCGGCCGGGTCGTACTTTTCCAAGCCGAGAAACAGCGCCGCAAGGCTCGTGGCAGTGCCGCCTATGCCGTATACGGCGCAGCCTTCAAGCGAAAGATCGCCGTATTCCGCTATGCGCGCGTCTATCTCCTCACGCAGTTTCGCGCGGTCTCTGCCCGCCCTGTCGAAAAGACGGACGGTGCCGACGTTCAC
>CALVQA010000088.1 GCA_944354725.1 uncultured Clostridia bacterium | reverse complement strand
CCATATATTTATTCGCGGAGGCGTGTATGGATGCGATAGACGGCGGATATTTAAGAAAACTGCGGAAGGAGAGGGGGTTGTCTCTGCGCGCGTTTGCGCAAAAGATATATGTGTCGAAGTCAACCGTGCAGCGGTGGGAGCAGTCCCGCGTGCCCGCAGACGGGGAAAATATGGCAAGAATAGCCGGCGCGCTGGGCATGACCGCGGACGAGTTCATAGAGGGCGGCAGGAATCATGCCGCAAGCGGCGGCGCCACGGCCGCGCCGTACGCCGACGATATCGAAAAAAAGGTAAAGGCCGAATTCGGGCTGAAGGGGATGAAGGCCGTATTTCTGTTTGTTGCGGCGGCGCTGTTTTTCGTCGCGGTGCTCTTGTCCCTGCTGTTTGTTTGAAAGGGCGGATATCGACTCTAAAAAATAATGTTTTTACTGAAATTTATTTTCAAATAAAAAAGCGGGCGACGCGAATTTGATCTCGCGCCGCCCGCCGGCTGTGTTTCGGGCAATGTTTGCAATGCCGCGGCGCGCTTTGCCGCGCATCACTTCAAAAACAGTCCGTCGTCTCCCGCGTCCACCGTTATCTCGGCGCCCGCTTCGGGGTCGTTCTGTATGATGTAGCGCGCAACCGGCGTCTCCACGTGCTTTTGTATGAACCTCTTCAGCGGCCGCGCGCCGAACACGTTGTCGTAACCGTTTTCCGCGATATAGTCGCGCGCCTTCTGCGTTACGGAGAGGGAGATGTTCTCCGCCTTCAGCCTCTCCTTCAGCCGTCCGAGCTGTATGTCGACGATGCCGCCAATGTTTTCGCGCGTCAGCGGGCGGAACATGATTATCTCGTCCAGCCTGTTCAAAAATTCGGGGCGGAAGGCCTGTTTGAGTATGGCGTAAACCTTGTCTTGCGCCGCCTTGGATATTTCGCCGCCCTCTATGCCTTCGATTATGTCGGTCGCGCCCAGGTTGGAGGTGAGTATTATTATGGTGTTTTTAAAGTCCACGGTGCGCCCCTGCGAGTCGGTTATCCTGCCGTCGTCGAGTATCTGCAGCAGTATGTTGAACACGTCGGGGTGCGCCTTTTCTATCTCGTCGAACAGCACGATGGAATAGGGCTTTCTGCGCACGGCTTCGGTAAGGGTGCCGCCCTCCTCGTAGCCCACGTATCCCGGAGGCGCGCCCACGAGCCTGCTCACCGAAAACTTCTCCATGTATTCGCTCATGTCGATGCGCACTATGTTCTTTTCGTCGTCGAACAGGTTTTCGGCAAGCGCCTTGGCAAGTTCGGTCTTGCCCACGCCCGTCGGGCCGAGGAACAGGAACGAGCCTATCGGCCTGTTGGGGTCGGATATGCCCGCGCGCGAGCGCAGTATGGCGTCGGAGACCTTTTCCACCGCCTCGTTCTGCCCCACGACGCGCCTGTGCAGGTCCTCGGGCAGGTGCAGTATCTTTTCGCGCTCGCCCTCTTTAAGGCGCGCCACGGGTATGCCCGTCCAGCGTGAAATTATCTGGTTTATCTGCTCTTCTGTGACTTCGTCCTGCAAAAGTTCGCCCTTTCTTCCCGCATTCTGAGCCTTGGCGCTCTCCAATTGCTTCTCCAGCGCGGGCAGTTCGCCGTAGCGCAGCCGCGCCGCCCTTTCGAAGTCGCCGCCGTTCGTGGCGAGCTCTATCTCGGCCTTTATGCCGTCTATCTTCTCTTTCAGCTGCTTTTCGTTCTGAATGGCCTGCTTTTCGTCCTGCCACTTTGCCTTCATCTCGGCAAAGCGCTCTTTATATTCGGCAAGCTCCTTCTTCAAGGCCTCCAGCCGCGCCTCGGAGATGTTGTCCTTCTCTTTGGAGAGCGCCTTCTCCTCGACTTCGAGCTGAAGTATCTTTCGGTTGAGATCGTCCATGTCGGAGGGCATGGAGTCTATCTCCGTGCGTATCATTGCCGCCGCCTCGTCCACGAGGTCGATGGCCTTGTCGGGGAGGAAGCGGTCGGTTATATAGCGGTTGGAGAGGGTGGCGGCGGCCACCAGCGCGTCGTCGTGTATGCGCACGCCGTGGAATATCTCGAAGCGCTCTTTAAGGCCGCGCAGTATGGATATCGTGTCCTCTACGGTGGGTTCGTCCACCGTTACGGGCTGGAAGCGGCGGGCGAGCGCGGCGTCCTTTTCGATGTATTTGCGGTATTCGTCCAGCGTGGTCGCGCCTATGCAGTGCAGCTCGCCGCGCGCGAGCAGCGGCTTCAGCAGGTTGCCCGCGTCCATCGCGCCGTCGGTCTTGCCCGCGCCCACCACGGTGTGCAGCTCGTCTATGAACAGCAGTATGCGCCCCTCGCTCTTTGTCACTTCCTGCAGCACGGCCTTTAAGCGCTCTTCGAATTCGCCGCGGTACTTTGCGCCGGCTATCAGCGCGCCCATGTCGAGGGAGAACAGCGTTTTGTCTTTGAGCCCTTCGGGCACGTCGCCCTTTACTATCCTTTGGGCGAGCCCCTCGGCTATCGCCGTTTTGCCCACGCCCGGCTCGCCTATCAGGACGGGGTTGTTCTTGGTCTTGCGCGAAAGTATGCGTATGACGTTGCGTATCTCCTCGTCGCGCCCTATAACGGGCTCCAGCTTGTGCTTTTTTGCGGCGGCGGTAAGGTCGGAGCCGTATTTTTCCAGTGCCTCGTAGGTGTCTTCGGGGTTGTCGCTCTTTACGTTGGTGTTGCCGCGCACCTCTTTAAGGCCCATCAAAAACCCGTCTTTGGTCACGCCGAAGCGTTTGAACAACCTCTCGCAGACGGGGTCGTTCTCGTCCAAAAGGGCGAGGAAGAGGTGCTCGACCGAGATGTAGTCGTCCTTCATGCGTTCGGCTATCTTCTCGGAATTGTTGAATATCCTGTTCGCCGCAGAGGAGAGGAAGGCGCCCGTGTGCGACGAGCTCCTCGGCAGTTTTGCTATCTCGTCCTTTGCCGCGGCCGTAAGCCCGTTCGCGTCGGTGCCGCGGCGGGTGAGTATGCGGGGGATTATGCCGTCCCTGTCTAACAGGGCATAGAGCAAGTGCACGGGCACTATCTCGGTGTTGCCGTACTCTTCGGCCGTCTTTTCGCAGTTGTTTATTGCCTGTATGCTGTTTTGTGTAAAGCGGTTTCCGTTCATTGTGTGACCTCCTTGCAGGGGTAATGGTTCAAGCGCGGTCCGCGCCGCGGCGGTTGCAGCGCCTCGGCACAAACTATGCGTAAAATCATTTTACATATAGTTTATAACGCTTTTGCTCCCCGTTTAAACAGCGGCCGCGCAATATTAAAAAGTCCGCCGCGCGGCGGCAGACCAAAAGTTGAAAAACAGAACAAAAAAAGCGGCGGGGCGCGCAAATTTTGCGCGCCCCGCCGCCGTGAAAACTATTTAAACTTCCCTTCCGACGAGGTGATCTATAGTACAGCCGAAGCCCTTTTGCGCAAGCAGAATAAGATTCGGAACGGACGGATTCGTTTTGCCCTGCGCCCAATAGCGCATCACCGATTCCGCAATACCCGTCGTTCGGTGCAGCTTG
>CALVQA010000087.1 GCA_944354725.1 uncultured Clostridia bacterium | reverse complement strand
GGCATCAAAACGATGTGGTATCGTCTCAGCAGAAGGGGAAACGACTTTCGCATAGAGTGCTCGCGTGACGGCGTGCGGTTTTCGCAGATGCGTATCTGTCACATGGCGACGGCGGACGGCCGCGTATCGTTCGGGATCTATGCCTGCTCGCCCGAAAGTTCTGCCTTTAAGGCAGTATTTTCCCGCTTCCGTTTCGGCGAATGCGAGTGGAAAGCTCACGACGGCCAGCCGCCCGATAAAAGCTGAAAGTTCAGGCGAAAAGCTCGGCGTTTGTCCGTTCGTGTCGGCGCTCTGTCGTGAAAAAACCCGAGGGGACAGAAAAAATCTGTCCCCTCGGGTTTTGGGGTTTCTGGCGGACTCGAACCGGCGACCTATTGTTGCCCCAAAAAATTACTGAGTTCTTTTTTGGGGACCCCGTAAAATTGATCAGCAGGCGGGGCGGTTCTGTCCCGTAAATCAACTAAAACCGCCTGCAAACACAAAAGTGTTTGCAGGCGGTTTTGTGGAGCTACTGGCCGGATTCGAACCGGCGACCTGCTGATTACGAATCAGCTGCTCTACCAGCTGAGCCACAGTAGCGCTTCGTTCGTCGGTGGGCAGAGAGCGCGACTTACCCGCTATCCCGTGCCGACTTAAATATTATAACAGAAATTTATTATTTTGCAAGCGTTTTGCTCTGTATTCGGCAACATATTTTTTGTGTTTCCGAAGTAAAATAGGGTATGGGCATAAAAAAGTCTTTTCTGCGCGCCGCGGCGCTTTTTGTCGCCGTTTTAACGGCGGCATTTTTTTTGCCGTTGCTTTCGGGCTGCGGTTCTGCCGTAAGATTCAGGGTAAAATATTATATCGCGTATTGCTTTTCGCCGTCCGGGGCGGAACTTCCCGCGGAATTGTGCGACGGCGTGCGCGCTCGCGGCTATGCCGGGTATGCCGTACGGTATGAGGGGCGATACTACCTGGCGGCCGCCGTCGCGCGGTCTTCGGGCGAGGCGCGCGACATAGCGGAGGGATTGGCAAATATCGGGCTGAGCGGCGGCGTGCTTATCGCCGAAAGGCGCGTCTTTCGCCTCGAAACGTATAACGCCGAGCGCCTGGCCGGGCGGTACGAGGGCGTGCTGTCGGCATTGGATATGGTCGTTCGGGACGCTGTCTCCGCGGCAGGTTCGCTCTCTTCGGGAAACGGAGAACATTCGCGCGAAGTGCTGCGCGCCGTTGCCGGGGATATCGGTCTGTTGCTTGCGCAAAACGGCGCCGATTGCTTCACGACGGGATTGCTCCGTCTCAACGCGCTCGCGGCCGACTGCGCCTTCGGACGGATGTCGCTTTGCGACGTGCGCGCGCTCGCGGCGGCTGCCGCCGACATCGTGCTGTCGGTGCGGCTCACGTAAATGGCCGTGCGCAGCGCCCGCCGTTCTCGGCAAAGGCGTCAAAGCGTCTTGCCGTGCAGCGCCACGCGTTCGATTTCGGCGAGTATGCGCCTGTTCCCGCAGCTCGGCTCATATGCGGCGAGCGTGCTTCTGATGCTGCCGTCTTTCATCAGCTCGAGTATGTTTTCGCGCAGCGTATCGGGATCGAGCCGTCTTTCCCTCAAAACGCGGCACAGTCCGCGTTTTTCGAAGTATTCGGCGTTTTTTACCTGATCTCCTCGCGTTGCGCCGTTTTCAAGAGGAACGAACAGCGCGGGTATGCCGTTTATAAGCAATTCGAATGCCGAACCCGAGCCGGCGCGCGCCACGGCACAATCGGCGCACGCATAGGCCTCGCCGATGTTTTCCACAAATTCGCGCTGAACATAGCCGTAGATATTGGCGTTCAGCAAATTGCCTCTGCCGCATATGTGCAACACGTTGTACTCTTCGCATAGTTTTTTCAGCGTGCCGCGCAGTGCTTCGTTTATTGCGCGCGAACCGCTTCCCCCGCCATACACCAATACCGTCGGCCTTTCGTCGAGGCCGAATTTTTCCCTTGCCCGCGTTCTTCCGCCGGCCATTGCCTGCCTGCGCACGGGCGGGCCGCTGTATCTGCCGTTTTTTATCTTTTCGGCCGTTTCGGGGAAGGACGTCAGCGTTATCGCCGCAAACCGAGAGATTATTTTGTTGGCAAGTCCCGGTGTGAGGTCCGATTCGTGCGCGATGACCGGTATATGCAGTTTCTTTGCCGCGAGAGCGGGGGGAAGGGAGGCATATCCTCCCTTGCAGAACAACAGGTCTGGCATCTCGCGCGACAATATCTCTCGCGCCTCACGTACGCTCCTTTGCAATTTGCATGGCACCGAAAGGTTGGCCGCTATTTTCCCGCGCGTCAGTTTAGGGGCGGAGAGCATAAAAAATTTTATGCCCTCGGCCCGGCAAACGGCATATTCTATGCCGTCGGTACCCATGTATTCCGCCGTGTATCCGTGCGAAAGTTCGTTTGCGAGAGCGATGTTCGGCATAACGTGTCCGGCGCTGCCTCCGCCGCAAAACATTATCTTTTTCATAATAACAGTTTATTGTATTTCGGGCAATAATATGAAGGCGGGCGCGTTTTTTATCGGTGTTCGCCGCCTTTTCGGTTTTAGGGTTGACAGGCCGCGCCGACAGGTGGTAAAATGGTATAGGTATGAAAGATATTTATATTGTCGCCATAGCGGTGGGCGGCGTGGTTTTATTGTTGTTTCTCATATGTTTGTTCGTCATAGCCAGAAAGCACAGGCAGGCTGTCGAAAAGGGCATGGAGCTCGAGGCGGTGTATTCCGACCCCAAGCTCGCCAAAATGGAGTACGATATCGCCTCCTACGACGACGAGCCGCACGCCTCGACGCCCGGCGAAGACAGGCAGGTCACTATAGAGGACGTGATGGAGTCGGGCGAAGGCGCTGACGAAGGCGCCGTGTTTGCCAAGGTCGACGAGGGGCTCGAGGAGATCTCGGGAAAGTATGAACTGGGCAAATAGAACGTCGGAGCGGTCGCGGTCCGCTATCCGCCGTTTCGGCAAGGATTTCGGTTTTTTCGGTACAGGTAAATGGAACTTGAAATTTTAAATCTCGTACACGAAGCGTTTCATGCGCATGACTGGCTGAATTATGCGATGAAATATGTGTCGGCGCTCGCCGCGCACGGCGAAATAAGCATAGCGTGTTGCATCGCGCTGCTCGTCTTTAAGAGGACGCGCCGTTGCGGCATGGCTATGGCGGTGGCGCTCGCGCTCGATTTCGTCGTAGTAAATCTGATATTGAAAAACGCGATAGGAAGGGAGCGCCCGTGGACGCACGACGAGCTCGCCTGGGCGCCCGGCTTTTACGAGAAGTACGGCATAGAGCTCTCTTTGGACTACTGTTTCCCCTCGGGGCATACGGCAGTGACGTTCTGCGCGGCGGCTGTGCTCGTCGTGTTCTATCGCGCGAAGGCCGTTCCCGCCGTGTTCATCGCTCTGTTGATAGGTTTTTCGCGCATCTATCTCTGCGAGCACTACGTGTCGGACGTCGCTGCGGGCATCGCGATAGGTTCTCTGTGCGGCGTCGTCGGGTATCTTTTGTATCGCGAGGCCGAAAAACTCGTCTGGGCGTGGTACAAGCTCCGCCGCTACAAGATAGAGGCGCGCCTCTTCCGCACCCGGCTGCCCAAGCGCGGCAGGTGAATGCTTTCGCCATAAAAAATATTGCGGCGCCCCGCGAGGGGCGCCGCTCAGCTTTCGAAGCGCATGACGAGTTGTTTGCCTGCTATCGGGAACGATATAGTGAATTTTCCCTTTTCTATTTTTATCGGCTCTTTGGGTGCAAAACCGGCGGCGCCGAATTCGGCGTTCAGCCGTCCTGTCTTTTCGTCGAAAGAGTATCGGCAGCGGCGGGAGTGCGCTTTGCCGCCTTTGAGTTTATATTCGACGAGCAGTTCTTCCTTGTTCTCCAAAGTGACGCGCGCGTAGTCGAGGCGGTCGAGCATGTCTTTGCCGCCGTAGCTCATATAGGTGCATTCGTACCGTGCGATATACGGGTCCGACAGTTCTTTTAAAGAACTGTCGGCTTTTATGGTGCATGCGCCGAGCGTGGCGAGCGCTGCGGCGAGTGCCGCGGCCAGGGCCGCGGCGAAGGGCAATAACTTGTTTTTCATAAATACAGTATGCCGCCGCGCCCGGATTTTAAACGCCGCGCACATAAAAACGAGCGGCCCCGATCTTATAAAAAATAAAAACGGCGGAGGTATGCTCCGCCGTTTGCTGTTGCCCGAAAGATCTTACGCCTTGCCTATGCAGCCGAAGATCTCCATCTTTTCTTTGACCGTGTCTTTGATCGCCTGCGCACCGGGCGCGAGCAGCTTTCTGGGGTCGAATCCCTTGCCTACAAGGTCTTTTCCCTCTTCTATATATTTTCTCGTGGCCGCGGTAAATGCAAGCTGGCATTCGGTGTTTACGTTTATTTTTGCCACGCCGAGCGATATCGCCTTTTGGATCTGGTCGGTGGGTATGCCTGTGCCGCCGTGCAAAACGAGGGGCATGTCGCCCACTTTGGCTTTAACGGCAGCCAGAGTTTCGAACGAAAGGCCGGGCCAGTCGGCGGGGTATTTGCCGTGAATGTTGCCTATGCCCGCGGCGAGCATCGTAACGCCGAGATCGGCTATCTTTTTGCATTCGTCGGGATCCGCGCATTCGCCTTTGCCTATAACGCCGTCCTCTTCGCCGCCTATCGCGCCGACTTCGGCCTCGAGGCTCATGCCCTTTTCCTCGCACACTTTGATGAGTTCCTTCGTCTTTTCAACGTTTTCGTCGATGGGGAAGTGCGAGCCGTCGAACATTATGGAGGAGAAGCCTGCCTCTATGCACTTATAGCAGCCTTCGTATGTGCCGTGATCGAGGTGGAGCGCCACGGGAACGGTTATCTTCATGTCCTCTATCATGGCTTTTACCATGGCGGCAACCGTTTTAAAGCCCGTCATATATTTGCCTGCGCCCTCGGAAACGCCCAGGATAACGGGCGCGTTCAATTCCTGCGCGGTGGCGAGGATCGATTTTGTCCACTCCAGGTTGTTGATGTTGAACTGGCCTACGGCATATTTTCCGTCTCTCGCCTTTTCAAGCATCTCTTTTGCCGAAACTAATCCCATTTGTAACCTCCGAAATGTGGCCGCCGAGCCTTTCAAAGAAAACGGCGTGCCTATTTTTTCATACAAGGGTATTATAATATAAACTGTCGTAAATTTCAAGCGATAGAATAAAAATTGTTGCAAAAATAGCAAAAAACGCTTTAACCTGCCGCCGCGCGGTTATAAATAGTTATGTAATATGTTTTAAGGAGACCTTGCAATGCGTGACGAAAGGATAAACAAGCTCGCCGACGGGCTGGTGAACTATTCGGTAAATTTACAAAAGGGAGAGAAGGTGTTCATCGAGGCGACGGACGTCCCCGAAGAGGTCGTCTGCGCCCTTTTGGAAAAGGTGTATGCCGCGGGCGGCATACCCTATGTAAAATTGTCGTCCAATAAGGTACAGCGCTCGCTTTTAATGGGGGCGGGAGAGGAGAGCATCAAAAAGCTCGCCGAATACGAGGCGTTCATCATGAACGACATGGACGCCTATATCGGAGTGCGCGGCTTTAAAAACAATTTCGAGCTCTCCGACGTGCCTGCCGAAACCAACGCTTTATATCAGCGTGAATTTTTCTATCCCGTCCATCATGAGCTGAGGGTAAAAAAGACCAAATGGGTCATCTTGCGCTATCCTACCGACGGCATGAGCCAGCTTTCGGAGATGTCGACCGAAAAATTCGAAGATTTTTATTTCGACGTGTGCACGCTCGACTATGCCAAGATGTCCAAGGCGATGGATCCGCTCGTGGAACTCATGAACAGGACGGATAAAGTTCGCCTCGTTGCAAAAAATACCGATATAACGTTTTCCATAAAGGGGATCCCCGCGGTAAAGTGCGCGGGCGGCTGCAACATCCCCGACGGCGAGGTGTATACTGCGCCAGTAAAAGACAGCGTAAACGGCGTTATAACTTACAACGCGCCCACGACCGAGGGCGGAAAGAAGTTCGAAAACATTTCGCTCACTTTCAAAGACGGCAAAATAATAAAGGCTGTGTGCGACGGCGACGACGCCGAGCTCAACAAGGTGTTCGATACCGACGAGGGCGCGCGCTACGTGGGCGAGTTCGCCATAGGCGTAAATCCCTATGTGAACAAGCCGATGCTCGATATTCTCTTCGACGAAAAGATAGCGGGCTCCATACACTTCACGCCGGGTTGCTGCTACGACGATGCGTATAACGGAAACCAAAGCGGCGTGCATTGGGATCTCGTGCTCATAATGACGCCCGAATACGGCGGCGGCGAGATCTGGTTCGACGACGTGCTCGTAAGAAAGGACGGTAAGTTTGTTTTGGACGGCTTAAAATGCCTCAACCCCGAAAATCTTAAATAAACTATTGACTTGAAAAAAGTTATTTGATATAATATTATCGTATTGAGCGGGAAGAGAGGGAGCAGGCTCCCCGTTCGCCCGATTAAATTGTAATACTTTATTATTAAATCTCGGAGGAACAAAATTTATGGCAAACGTAAAAGTTGCAATCAACGGCTTCGGCCGTATCGGCCGCCTCGCTTTCAGGCAGATGTTCGATGCAGAGGGCTATGAGATAGTTGCTATCAACGACCTTACAAGCCCCAAGATGCTTGCGCATCTTTTGAAGTACGATTCGGCTCAGGGCAGATATAAGTATGCCGACAGTGTTACCGCGGGCGAAGATTCCATTACGGTAAACGGCAAGACCATCAAGATCTATGCCGAAAAAGATGCGGCAAACCTTCCCTGGAAGGAACTTGACGTAGACGTCGTTCTGGAGTGCACCGGCTTCTATACTTCCAAAGAAAAGGCTTCCGCTCACATCAATGCGGGCGCAAAGAAGTGCGTTATCTCCGCTCCCGCAGGCAACGATCTTCCCACCGTCGTGTTCAGCGTAAACGAAAAGACATTAAAGGCCACCGATACCGTTATATCGGCCGCAAGCTGCACCACCAACTGCCTTGCGCCTATGGCCGATACCCTCAACAAGTTCGCCAAGATCAAAAAGGGTTACATGACCACCATCCACGCCTACACCGGCGACCAGATGGTCCTCGACGGCCCTCACCGCAAGGGCGATTTAAGGCGTGCAAGGGCTGCCGCCGTTAACATCGTTCCCAACTCCACGGGCGCCGCAAAGGCGATCGGCCTCGTTATCCCCGAACTCAACGGCGTTCTCGACGGCTGCGCTCAGCGCGTTCCCGTACCCACCGGTTCGCTCACTCAGCTCATCGCCATCTGCGAGGGCGAAGTTGACGCCAAGGGCGTAAACGCCGCAATGAAGGCAGCTTCTTCCGCATCCTTCGGTTACACCGAGGAAGAGATCGTTTCCTCCGACGTTGTCGGCATGACCTACGGCTCGCTCTTCGACGCTACGCAGACCAAGTGCATGCCCATGGGCGACGGCACGACCCT
>CALVQA010000086.1 GCA_944354725.1 uncultured Clostridia bacterium | reverse complement strand
CCTCGTCGAGGGTGGATACAAAGTCGGGATAAACGGTATCCGCGGAGCTTTCGGCCGCGGCATATTCTGTTCCGATGCCCGCGTAGCACGTAAGCGCGAGCGCGGCGGCGCATGCCGCCGATAAAATCAACTTCTTCACGCAAAAAATTATAGCATACGCGACATAGATTGTAAAGATTTTTAAAACGAACGCAAAAAAATTTGTGCGTTTGCGCGCGCGCACATTGCCGCAAGCGGGCGAAAGCGGGCGCATTTTGCCGCCGCGGCGCGCGGCGAAGACGCCTCCGTTCCCGAAAGTTGCAAAAATTTTCCCGAAAAAAGTTAAAAAAATTTTTCAAATATGCAAATTCTGTCATATTTAACGGTTATAATTAAATCGTAAAACAAACAAATGTTTGCATTTTATGAGGCGGAAGGAGAAATGAAGGTAAAAACGCTTTTAAAATTTTATTTCATGCCCGAAAGGGCGGAAGAGCGGCTGAACAGGCTGATATGCCGCAAAGCGTTTGCGGCGTACAGCGCAAGGGGAGCTTTGCGGTGTGCCGAAGAGGTGGCCGAGCTGGTGCGGAAAAAGGGCGAGCTGTGTTCTTTATGGGGATTTTTAGACGGCGCGGCGCGTAGGTTCACCGACGGCGAGCTCGAAACGCTCAAAGTTTACGCGCTCTCCGGGCAAAGGGGCGCAGGCGCGGAGGGCAGGAGGCTTGCGGCGGCGTTTGCCCGCAGGGTAAGGGGAGGTTCGGCGCGGCACGGGGAGGGTTTGGGGCTTATGTCGGAGCTCGATTTTTGAGCGGCGGCACGCGTCGGTCCCGCTGCGGTCACCTTTCGGCCCCGTCGTCGCGGCCGCGCGGTTTCGGCTTTTTTGCCGAGAGCGCCACGAGCGCCACGGCCGTCGCCGCGACGGCGGCTATCACTACGGCCGCCACTATCCCGTTTGCGCCCGATTGTTTTTGCGGTTCTTCTCTTTCGGGCGGCTCGGGCTCTTCGGGTTCGATGACGGGATAGTCTTCGTTCGCGCCGGCGATATAGCCGAAGGAGCCGTTGCACAGCACGTAGGAGTAGCCCGTCGCGCCGCTGTAATATGAGCCGTAGAACGCGGCGGTCACGGTAATGTCGTCCACTGCGGGCAGTCCGCCCGGGGACGACTGCGAAAAGGTCACGGAGACCGATTTGTATAGGTAAACGGTGTCCGGCGCCTCGTTCAGAAGGGTAAAATCTTCCTTCCGGACGTATCCGTACACCGCACGGTATATGCCCGCGTCTTCGGCATAGCGCGCGCGGTACCATTCGCCCTCTTCGTATATTATTTCCACGCAGTATGTATACGGAACGGCGAAAATTGCCGAAGAGGGCTCGGCGGACGTGCAAAAATATGCCTCGCGCACGGCGGCGCGGGCATATACGGCGGCAGCCTGAGAGCCGTCGTCTTCGCCGTAAGCAGTTGTGAGCGCGCCCGCGGGCGGGAAAACGAGTGCGGACGCGAGCAGGGCGGCCGTAAGCGCCGCCGCCCACCTGGTTGCCTTCATACAAGACGATTTTAGGCGACGGCAGGGCGTGAAAAATATATATTTTTGTAACAAAAAGTCTTTTGCAAAGGTTAACGGATATGAACAGGGAGGAGATCCTCGACGCTATAGCCGCGATAGACGGCGAGCTCGGGCGCAGGCGCGCCCTCAACAAGCTGCTCGGATATAACGCGGGCAAAAAGAAGCATAAAAAACAGCTTGCTTTCCACAAGTGCAAAAAGCGCAACCGCTGGGTGTTCGGCGGCAACCGCTCGGGAAAGACGGAATGCGGCGCGGTGGAGGCGATATGGATGGCGCGCGGGGCGCATCCCTACCGCAAAAACAGGGCCGACGCGTTCGGCTGGGTGGTGTCTCTCTCACAGCAGGTGCAGCGCGACGTGGCGCAGAGCAAGATACTGCATTATCTGCCGAAGTCGTGGATAGCCGACGTCACCATGCTTTCGGGCAGGAAAGACAGCCCGTCTTCGGGCATAATCGATCAGATAAAGATAAAAAACGTGTTCGGCGGGATATCCACGATAGGTTTTAAGAGCTGCGACCAGGGCAGGGAAAAGTTTCAGGGCGCGTCGCTCGATTTCGTGTGGTTCGACGAGGAGCCGCCGAAGGATATCTACGAGGAGTGCCTCATGAGGGTGATGGACAAACGGGGCGACATATTCGGCACCATGACCCCGCTGAAAGGGCGCACTTTCATCTATGAGGAGATATACCTCAACCGCCGCAAGAATCCCGAGATATGGTATGAGTTCATGAACTGGGACGACAATCCCTTCCTATCCAAGGGCGAGGCGCGCCTTCTGGAGGGCGCTCTCTCGGGCAGCTCGCTCGACAGCCGCAAATACGGCAGGTTTTCGGAGGGGAGCGGGCTGGTGTATCCGGAATTCGACGAGGACGTGCACGTTATAGAGCCCTTTGCCGTGCCGGCGGAGTGGCAGGAGAGCATATCGATAGATCCCGGGCTGAACAATCCGCTCTCCGCCCACTGGTACTGCGTGGACTGGGACGGGAACGTGTATGTCACGGCCGAGCATTACGCCGCCGGCAGGGACATAGATTTTCATGCGGCCGCCATTCTGGAGAAGAGCAGGCGGCTCGGCTGGAAGACCGACGGCCGCGGCAGGGTGAGAGCGCTCATCGACAGCGCCGCCAACCAGCGCACGCTCGCCTCCGTAAAGTCGGTCTCCGAGCTGTTCTACGAGCGCGGCATACTCGTCGACGCAAACGTGAACAAAGACGTGTTTTCGGGCATAGCGCGCGTAAAGAGCTATCTTGCGCATAACAACGGCTGGCCGAACATCTATATTTTCAAGACCTGCCCGAACATGATATCGGAATTCAAGGGCTACTGCTGGGGCGAGGGCGACAGCCCCGTAAAGCGCGACGACCACTGCATGGACGAGCTGCGATATTTTATAATGTCCCGCCCCCGTCCCGCGGAAAGGGAGGAGGAACGTTCGCCCGTGCTGAGCGACAAATTGAGGAGGATAAGGAGGCTGCACAAAAAATTTGAACGATGACGGTGTGAAAAAGGCGCTCATCAGGTGCGCCGTGGGGTTCGACACGAGCGAGATAGTCGAGGAGTACGCCGCAGATGGCGACGAACTGAAGCTCGTCAAGAGAAAGGTGACAAAAAGGGACGTCCCGCCCGACATAAAGGCGGTAAAGATGCTGCTCGACGGCGAAGCCGGCGTTGAGGGATTGAGCGACGAGGAACTCGAAGAGCGCAGGAAAAAACTTGTGGAAATGTTAAAGGAGGAATCAGTTGACGGAAAAGATTGATGGCGGTAAGCAACGCGAGGCCGAAATACGCGCCCTGGTAGAGGACGTGCAGGCCGACTTCGAGCGCAGGCAGAGCGAGCGGCGCAGGCTGGAGAGGGGCTGGGAGCTGTGCATGAACTTCCTCGGCGGCGATCAGTATTGCGACGTGAACGCCGCCGGCGAGCTCGAGGAGGAGGAAAGGCAGTACGGCTGGCAGCCAAAGCGCGTTTTCAACAGGATAGCCCCGATAGTGGAGCTGAGGTGTTCTAAGCTCGCGCGGATGCGCCCGGCGCTCTCCGTACGGGCGCGTTCGGAGGACGAAGCCGATAAGCGCGCCGCCGGCATTTCGGGCGCGGTGCTTGCCGCCGCGTGCGAGAGTTCGGGGCTGGAGGGGGCGCTCTCCGCCGCGACGGTGTGGTCGGAGACGTGCGGCACGGCCTTTTACAAGGTGGTGTGGGACAACGGCGCCGGCGGGGTGCTCGGAAAAACGCCGGAGGGCGAAAGCATATTCGGGGGCGACGTAAAGGTCGTCGCGCTGTCGCCCTTCGAGATATATCCCTATTCGCTCTCCGAAGAGAGCATCGGGGCGCAGCCCTCCGTGATACACGCCCGCGCGGTGCCCGTGCAGGACATTTATTCGGCTTACGGCGTAAAACTTGCGGGCAGGGATATCGACGAATTTGCCTTTTCGCCGTGCTCGGCGGCGGCAAAGGCGCGCCCTTCGGGGGCGCGCCCGGGCGGAAAGGGGTACGAGGTGGTGATAGAGCGCTATTCGCGCCCTTCGGCCGACATGCCCGAGGGCAGGCTTACCGCCGTTGCGGGCGGCGAACTGCTGTACGACGGCCCCCTTCCCTATTCGAACGGCGAAAACGGCGCAAGGGGCTACCCTTTCGTCAAGCAGACGTGCGTGGCGCTCGCGGGGAGCTTTTTCGGCACGGGCGTCGTCGAAAGGCTGATACCCGTGCAGCGCGCCTACAACGCGGTGCGCAACCGCAAACACGAGTTCCTGAACAGGATATGCATGGGCACCGTGGCGGTGGAAGAGGGCTCGGTGGATACCGACGAACTCGTCGAGGACGGGCTGCGGCCGGGCAAGGTGATAGTTTACAGGCAGGGCGGCAAGCCGCCCGAGCTGCTCGCTTCTGGCTCTCTGCCCGACTCTTTCGAGCGGGAAGAGGAGACGCTTTCGGACGAATTTTCCAAAATATCGGGCACGGGCGACTTCTCTCAGGACGGGCAGTCGTTTGCGTCGGTGACGAGCGCTACCGGGCTGCAGCTGCTCATAGAGCAGGACGACGCCCGCCTCGATTCATGCTACGCTTCCATAAAGCAGGCGCTGAAAGAGATAGGCAGGCAGATGCTCAGGCTGTACAGGCAGTTTGCCTCCCGCGCGCGCATGGTGAGCGCGCGGGGCGAGGACGGAAAGGCGCGCATGTGTCTGTTTTGCGCGGACGACATCACCTCCGACGACGTCATCCTGGAATCGGACAGCGACATAAACCTTACGCCCGCCGAGCGGCGCAACGTGGTGTATGAACTGATAGACAGGGGCCTGCTTTCGGACGACGACGGCAAGATGTCGCGCCGGCTCAAAAACAAGATACTTTCTTTTATAGGTTACGGCGGGTTTGCCGAGGGCCGCGACGTCGCACGGATGCACGCGGCGCGCGCCGACGAGGAGAATGCCGCCATGCTCTCGGGCGGAGAAGGCACGGTAAAGGAGTACGACGACCATGCCGTGCATATAGAGGAACACACCGCGTTCCTGCTTTCGGCAGAGTGCGGAGAGGAGGCCGAAAGGCGCATATGCGCGCATATCGGCCTGCATAAGATCAAATTGAAGGAGGAAAGAAATGGATAACCTTGAAAACGAATGCCCCGGTACGGCAAACGCTGCGGAGACAGGAGAAGAGAAAGTTGCGGCAGACCTCGGCAAATTCAAAGACGTAAAGGCCCTTTTGAACGCGTACAACAACCTTGAGGCCGAATTCACCCGACGCAGTCAGCGCCTCAAGGAACTGGAGGCGAACAAGGCGCAGCCGCCTGCAAAGGCCGAAAGCGGCGCGCCCTCGGCTCCCGCGCAAGAGCACGCCTCGCTCTACGAGGCGGCGTCGTGCGACGAAGACGTTAAAAAACGCATAATCGCCGACTATCTCGTTTCGGTCGCGTCCGCAAAGGGCGCGCCCATGGTGACGGGCGGGATCTCCGTCCCGTCGCCTAAAACGCGGCCTGCAAGCATAAAGGAAGCGGGCAGGCTGGCGCAGGAATTTTTAAAGAACAGTTGAAGGAGGATGTAAATTTGATAACGGTAGCAAATGCGGACAAGGCGCTCAAATCTTATTATCTCGACGCGGTGGCGTCGCAGCTCGACGCGGTGTCGCCGTTCTATGCCGCGATAGAGAAGAACAGCGCCGAGGTCTTCGGCAAGGAAGTAAAAGTGGCGGTCGTAAGGGGCGACAATTCGCGCGTGTCGGCCGGCACGGAGGACGGCAGTCTGCCCGCGGCGGGCTCCAACAGGTATGTGAACCTCACGTCCGCGCTGAAAAACATATACGGCACCATAGAGATCTCCGATAAGGCGCTGCGCGCCTCTCAGAGCTCGGACGGGGCGTTCGTCAGCCTCATCAACGCGGAGATGGAGGGCCTCGTCGCCAGCGCCAAGGTGAACTTTTCGCGCATGCTCTACGGCGACGGCAACGGCTTTATAGGGAACATCTCCAAGACGAACGGCACGAGCATATACCTCGATTCGATAGGCAGGGTGTACGAGGGCATGTGCGTGGACATAAGGTCGAACACCGCCGTGCTCGACGGCGCCGACGGGCTTACCGTAACTTCCGTGGACTACGGCGAGGGGTGCTTCACTCTCTCCGCCGAGGTGGAGGGCACGCTTACGGGCAAGATGCTCTACGTGCACGGCGCGTACGGCAACGAGATAACCGGGCTCAAGGCCATCTTCGGCACCGGCGACGTCTACGGCGTGGACCGCGATACGGAGAGCCTGATGAATCCCATGTCGTTCACCGTCGCCACCCTCTCCGAGGACGAGATATCGGAGAAGATAGGCTATCTCGAGGCCTATTGCAACAGCCGTCCCGACATGATATTGTGCTCGTACAAGACGAGGGCAAAGATAGCGTCGCTGCTCACCGAGTCGCGCATGCAGACGGGCAACACCGTGCTCGAGGGCGGCTACAGCGCGATAACCTTCGACGGCATTCCCGTCGTCGCGGACAGGTATTGCCCCGAAGGCACGGTATATCTTCTCAACACCGCCGACTTCGTGCTGGCTCAGCTGTGCGACTGGGCGTGGCTGGAGGACGAGGACGGCAAGATATTGAAGCAGGTGCCCGGCAAGGCGGCGTACAGCGCCACTCTGGTCAAATATGCCGAGCTCATATGCAAGAGGCCGTGCGCGCAGGGAGTGATAAGCGGCTTCTGACGCGGTGCGGAGGGGCCGCCGCAAGGCGGCCCCGATTTTTAAAGGAGGTAAAATATGCTTGTTTCCGACGTGATAAAAACCGCCCTCGCCTTTTTGGACAGGCAGGACGTCGCCGACAAAATAACGGCGGGCACATATTCTTCCGACGAGGAGGCTTCCCGCCTGGTCACCGCCCTTCTCCACTGTTTCAACTCGGTGGAGGACGAACTTGCGCGGTGCTTTTTCCCGCTTTCGGACGAGGAGATATTGCCGTCTTCCAACGGCAGGATATACTATACAGAATTTTCGCGGCCGCCCTATAAAATACTCTCGGTCGTAAGAAACGGCGAAGAGGCCGAATATACGATAGAACCCGAATATCTCTCCGCGCCATCCGGCGTGTATACGGTAAAGTATATGTTCTGGCCCGTAAAAAAGCAGCTCGCGGACGAGAGCGATTTCCCCGGCTATCCCGTCGGGGAACGCATGCTCGCATACGGCGCCGTTGCCGAATACTGCCTGATCTCGGGCGATATTGAGGCTTCGGAGAGCTGGGAGAGCCGCTACCGTGCCGAAATAGAGCGCTTCCGCCCGCGCGATCTCAAGGGCGGCGCGCTCCGCGCGAGGTACTGGTCATGAACTACGTGCCCCGCGAAACGGCGCTCGAACGGCGCAAGTACGGCGAGCGTTACCTGCTCTCGGGCGGGACGGCGTTCGGGCTGAAGAGGACGGAGCGCGGCCTCGTCCCCGCGTTTTCCGCCGCCGCGCTCTCCGTGTCGGGAACGCCTTCTGCGGTCGGTAAGATGTATTTTTCCGGCGGCGGCGATCTGTACGTCTATGCCGCGGGCACGGTGTACCGCTCCGCCGGGGCGGACGGGGCTTTTACGGCGTATTGCGGCGGGTTTTCTTCGGCGCCGTACTTCGCCGAATGCCATGAAGGGGAAGAGGACTTTATAATTATAAGCGACGGCGCCGTCGCGTACAGGGGAGAGGGCTCCGCCGCCTCTGCCGACTCCTGCCCGCCCGTAAAGAGCGGGATCGTGCATTTTTCCCGCCTGTTCGGGACGGATGCCTCCGACGCGCGCACCGTGCGCTGGTCGGCGCCAGGCGACGTGCACGGATGGGACGGGGCGCTCGGCCTTGCGGGGCACGTGCGGCTCGATGCCGAAGGGGGCGACGTTTTAAAGCTCGCAGCGTGCGGGAGCGAGCTTCTGGCCGTGCGCGAACGCGGCGTAACGGCGCTGCACGTTTCGGGCGACGCTGAGACCTTCCGCACGGACGCGGCCTGCCGTTTTTACGAAAAAGTGTTTGCCGACACCGCCGCCGTCTGCGGCGGGAAACTGTATTTTTTTACGCCGACGGGCATGTATTTCTACGACGGAAGGGTGAAAAAGTTTTCGTGCGAAGGGCTGGAGGGCTTTTCCTCTCCGGAGCGCGCGGCGGCGTGCGGGGGGATATATTTCGTGCAGGGGGAGTACGGCGGGGAGAGCGCCGTCGCCTGCATCGACGTCTCCGCGGGCGACGTGTGTTATATAAAGGCTCAGTCCTCCTGCATGTGCGGCGGAGGGCGCGCGTTCCTGTACGACGGCGGGCTGCGCGAACTCGCGGGCGAGGGCTCCGCGGGGGAATGGCGGTGCGACTGCGAAGACTTCGGCACCGCCGCGAAAAAATACCTGCACAGCGTGTGCGTATACGGAGCCGACACCTTGAAGATATCGTGCGGGGGCAAAACTTTCTCGTTCGCGTCGCCCGAGGGCGAAGTCAAGGTCGGCGTTACGGGAAGGAGCTTTTCTTTTTCGGCAACGTGTTCGGGAGAGCTGCGTTCGCTGTGCGCGCGGTATGTCGTAAGGGGGTGACGGGTTGACTTTCGACGTTATAGAACTTTCGGAAGAGGACATACTCGCCATGTCTACGGTGCAGATGCGCCTTCTTCGCACCGCCCAGAAGGCGAAGGACGAGCTCGACGTGAAGCTCGCGCGCGACAAGCAGGCGTACCGCACGGTGGCGGTCACGGCGGGCATGCTGAATTCGAGCCTGTACGATGACAAGTGCGAGGAGCTCGAAGAGGAATACGGGCGGGAGCTCGCGATTTTGCAGGACGACCTTATCTACAATCTCTCGGTAAACGTGCCCGTGGGCGGCGACGATTCGCCGGGTACCGGCGGCGACGAGGAGGCGGGGTACATCGTGGATTACACGCTGTCGTATCTTGACAGGTACCAGATCGTGCGCGGGTACTATCTCGCGATAGCCGACCCTGCCGAGCGGCTCGCCGCGTATTCGGCCGACACCACCGCGCAGCACTACCTGGGGCAGTATTACAATACCTTATACAACGTGTTCGCTCAGTACGTGTAGCGCGCGAGCGGGCAGGGCGGCGGGCAATATTTTGCTGACGCCGCATGCGCGGCGGCGATGCCCGGGAGGCGGCGGAGGAAATGTTTGCTCCGCCGCCTTTTTACTTTACTTTTCTCACCTTTTATTATATAATTCTGCCCATGAAGATTGCCGATGGGTGGAAAGATTACAAAATAATAGCCACGGGCGACGGAATGAAGCTCGAGCGCTGGGGCGACGTCGTTTTGCTCAGGCCCGATCCGCAGGTCATATGGCGCTCATCGCGCGATCTGTATGCCTGCGGCGACATAAACGCCGTGTATATCCGCAGCAGCAAGGGCGGCGGCAAGTGGGAATACCGCAGGCCGGTGCCCGAGGAGTGGACGGTTTCGTACGGCGATCTCAGCTTCATAGTCAAGCCGATGGGCTTCAAACATACCGGACTGTTCCCCGAGCAGGCGGCCAACTGGGACATGATGCGCTCGCTCATAGAGGGGCGCGCGGCGGTTTCGGGCAAAGGGCCGGTAAAGGTGCTCAACCTGTTCGCGTATACGGGCGGCGCTTCGGTCGCCTGCGCGAAGAGCGGCGCCCTGGTCACCCATGTAGACGCGGCAAAGGGAATGGTGGAGCGCGCGGGCCGCAACGCCCGCCTCTCAGGCATAGAGAGCGGCATCCGCTACATAGTCGACGACTGCTTCAAATTCGTAAAAAAGGAGATACGCCGCGGCAACAGGTACGACGCGGTAATAATGGACCCTCCGAGCTACGGCAGGGGCCCGGGCGGAGAGATGTGGAGGATGGAGGACGATATCTTCGACTTCGTCACCACCTGCATGCAGGTGCTCTGCGACGACCCTCTCTTCATGCTGATAAACAGTTACACCACCGGGCTGCATCCCACCGTTATAAAAAACATCCTCACGCTCGCTGCTGCGGGGCGCGCCGCCGACTGCACCGCCTACGAGCTGGGACTGCCCACGGAGGAGGGAATCTGCCTTCCCTGCGGCTGTTCCGGGATAGCCGTTTTTTAAAACGCCGCGCGGCGCCGCAGCGGCAAAAATCATTTGCGAACGCCCGTTCGAAGGATAAGTATGAACACCGAAGACCTCGTGATTTTGTATGAAGACAACCACATCATAGTAGTGCTGAAGCCGCAGAACGTGGCGTGCTGCCCCGACGAGAGCGGGGACGACAACCTGTTCGACTGCGTCGCGCGGTACATAAAGGAGAAGTACAACAAGCCCGGCAACGCCTTTGTGGGGCTCGTCCATCGGCTCGACAGGCCCACGGGCGGCGTAATGGTGTACGCAAAGACTTCCAAGGCGGCGGCCCGCCTCTCCGAGCAGATGCGCGGCGGCGGGTTCGAAAAGAAATATCTTGCCGTGCTGTGCGGTTCGCCCGCGGCAAAGAGCGGCACTTTGGAGAATTATCTGCGCAAAAACTCGGTCAACAACATGGTGTACGTCTGCACTCAGACCGAATCGGGCGCAAAGTTCGCCTCTTTAGAGTACCGCATACTTGAGGAGGCGGAGGGGCTCTCTCTCGCGGACATAAAACTGCACACGGGCAGGACGCACCAGATAAGGGTGCAGACGGCGGCCATAAACGCCCCCGTGTACGGCGACATGCGCTACGGAGGCGAGCATGCCGTCAAGGGCAGGTTGGCGCTGTGGGCGTATTCGCTCTCCTTCCCGCACCCTGTAACGGGCGAGCGGCTGCGCTTCATGGCCGAGCCTCCGCTCTCCGAAAAGCCGTGGAAATATTTTCACGTGCGCGTCGGGGCGTAAAACGCGCGATATTTGTGTGAAAAATTGAAAAGTATTCGCCGGGCGCAAACAAAAGCGTTTGACAAATATTTTTTTTAATAGTAAACTTAAACAGATAGGCGCTAACGGGGCGCTTTCCGCGCGCCGTTATCCGCAGCATAAGTTCCGCCCGCGGCATCCGAGGCTTTGGGCGGCGCTTTAAGTTTGTGCAACCACCTTTTTGGAGCTTGTTATGACAAAGAAAAGAAGATTATCGATATCAACACTTGCGTTTGCTTCGGCAGCGTCGCTCGTGACTGCCGCGGCCCTCATCGGAGGGACGGTGTATGCCGACGCCGACAGGGACATCACCCTCACCGGCGAAAACTTTTTTTATGTGGCAAACGACGCCGCCGTGGAGGAATATGCCGAGGGCGACTCCTATTATACGGCTTTCTCCTTCGCCGATGACGACAGCGCGGTAACTTACAGGAAGAACCTCGCTTATCACTGGTTCTCCTCCGTGAAGGACGAAGAGGGCGCGCCCACAGCGGCGGCGGAAGAGGGATACCTCTCCACCGAGATAGGTTTTTCGCGGCTCGATTTCGAAACGTTCACCATAAAATTCCAGTCGCAGCAGTATACGCAGACCGAGGACGGCGTTACCGATAACTATATAACCTTCATAACCGCGGAAGACGGCGTGTTCGTAAAGATAGGCGAGGCGCTCCCCGAAGAGGAGGACGCCCGCGCAGAGGAGATAGCGGAGATAACTTCCGAAGGTACCGCCCTCTCCCCCAAAAAGCTCGCGATAGACTTTACCGGTTATGACGCGGGCGCATACGGCGTCACCGTAAGCGACGGCACGGCTTCGGCCGAGGGCGAGTTCGCCAACATAGGCGGCAGCTATGCCCGCTACGTCTCCTCCAATACGGCGACTTCGGTTATTCCCCTCACCTACAGCGCGCAGGGCGGCGCCGCGACGATGGTGCTCTATTCCTTTAACGGGCAGAGCTTCGAGCTGTTCGGCGACGAGGGCGAGAGGTCGGTAAACGACGATACCTCCCCCGTGCTCTGCCTCGACGGCGACATAACCTCGCTCGCGTACGGCCGCACGATAGACATCGGCTACACCGCGATAGACATGCTCGCCACTTCGCCCAAGGCGACGCTCAACTACTACGTGCTCACCGAAGAGCAGCTCGATGCGGGCGACCTCAACGCCACCGGAGAGGAGAGCAATTTCGTCTCGGTATCCGGCAGCTCCAACATCTCTCCCGTAATACGCGGCAACGGCACCTATGTGCCCGAGGCCGAGGACGGGACGGGCTATAAGACGGAGTGCCTCGTTAAAGTTTACTATTATCTGCAGGATACCACCGCTTCGAGCGGCAATACCGACAACGTGTTCCTCGACTGGTACGTTCCCGCCGAGTTCGCTGCCACTGTCACCGCGGGCGACGGCGAGCAGTACAGCTTCATAAGGGCCACCGACGACGGCGAGGGCGCCGTTTACGTGCAGCCCGCCGAAGGCGAGGTCACCTACCAGCAGCTCGTCGACGAGGCGATAGCCGAGCAGGAGGCGACCGCGGGCGACGACAAGTATTTCTACCTGCCCTCCTTCGAAGGCTACGTGTTCGATAACGTCACCCCCTACACCGACTTTGAATTTTCGGTATACTATATAAGCGATCAGTCCGGCTCGGCGACCGCTCTCGACTATAACGAGCTCTCCATAGAGCTTGCGGCAGACGGTCTCTACCGCTTCGCGATATACGCGAAAGATTCTTCCGGCAACAGCATGTACTATATCGACGAGGAGGGCGAAAAGGTCACCTTCACGGGCTCCGACATAGAGGCGCTGCTCAAAGACCCCGCCGCTCACGGCGACCTTGCCGAAAAGGTGCCCGTGTTCCAGTTCACCGTTAACTACGGCGGCCTCTCCGTCACCGATCCCGAGGGCCAGGAGATAGGCTACGTCGGCACGCAGTACAACGCGAACGACTTCGAGGTATCGGGCCTCTCGTCCAATTACACCACGACCTACTCGCTCTATCTCTTCAACAGGCAGGCATATACCGAGGAAGTGGGCGCAATAAGCTATGCCGACTTCGTTAAGCTGGCCGCGGAACTGTTCAACGACCCCGATTCGAGGGCGGCGTACTTTACCGCCATCCTCTCCGAGAGCGAAGTCGACCGCGGCGACGAAAACTACGAGCTCTATTCCGACTATGCTTGGGATCCCTCCGGGCTGTCGTTCGTTCCCCAGGAGGACAACTCCTTCTACGTTATAAGGATGTCGGCAAAGGACAACATCTATAACACGGGCGAAATAGAGAGCTTCATGTCGATAAGCGTCTCGGCGGCTGCCGACCACATCGCGGGCGAAAACGACTGGCTTGAAAACAACGTTGCCTCCGTCGTGCTGCTCTGCGTGGCGGGCGCGGCGCTCATAGGCATAGTATTGCTCGTCGTTATCAAGCCCAAGGAAAAGGGCGATATCGACCTCGTGGAGGAAGTTCCCGCAAAGCGCGTTTCCGCAAGAAAGACGCGCGATAAATGATCGGGCAATTAAACGAAAGCATTGCCGGCGGCAGTTTGCCGCCGGCTTTTTCATGCAAAAAAGTGCGGTAAATTTTGGCGGCGCGTATCATAAAATATTGTTTCGCCCCTTGCAATCGACCACAATATGTGGTATAATATTCCAGATAATTATAAATTTTGAAAGCGCGCCGCCAGGCGTGCGGAGAATGCGGTGATGGCAGAAAAAAAGGTTCATTCATACGATGCCGACGATTTGAAAATACTCGAAGGTCTGGAGGCCGTGCGCGTGCGCCCCGGCATGTATATAGGCTCTACGGGCGTCAGAGGCCTGCACCATATACTGTGGGAGATCGTCGACAACTCCGTCGACGAGGCGGCAAACGGCTATTGCGACGAGATAACGGTAAAGCTGCACAAAGACGGCTCGGCCTCCGTGCGCGACAACGGGCGCGGCATGCCCACCGACATAAACAAAAAGGCTGGCATATCGGGCGTGGAGCTCATATTTACCAAGCTGCACGCTGGCGGTAAGTTCGACGAGGGCAACTACGCCTTTTCGGGCGGGCTGCACGGCGTGGGCGCCTCGGTAACGAACGCGCTTTCGCGCTGGCTGGAAGTGGAGGTGTGCCGCGGCAAGGTGTATTCCATGCGCTTTACGTCCTCCTACGACGAAAAGAACAAAAAGTGGCTGTGCGGCGTGCCCGAAGGCCCGCTCAAAGAGGTCGGCGAAAAGCCGCAAAAGCACGGCACCTTCGTAAGGTTCATGCCGGACGACAGGGTGTTCGAAACGGTGGAGTGGAACTACGACACGATAGCCAAGCGCCTCAAAGAGCTCGCCTTTCTGAACAAGGGCGTAAAGATAAATTTGGAGGACGAGCGC
>CALVQA010000085.1 GCA_944354725.1 uncultured Clostridia bacterium | reverse complement strand
AACCCCATGGTAGGCGCTACCGTTGCGGTCGCGGTCGCCATCGAAGAGGGCATGAAAAAGTAAATTTACACCGCAAATGACGGCAGACTTTAAAAAGGCGGCCCCGGAAAATTCCGGAGCCGCCTTTGCCATACGTTCGGCGATCGTTCCGCGCAGGCCGTGTCAGTCCTTGTACGCGGTAAGGTTTTTGCCGTCCTCCCACAGGCGCTCGAGGCGATAAAAATCGCGCATTTCGTCGTTGAACACATGCACGATCACGTCGCCGTAGTCCAAAACGTTCCACCTGCCCTCTCTGCCGCCGTCTTTGCGCGAAGGCTGCAGGCCGAAGTCCTTTTGCATCTTTTCCTCCAGGTTCTCGCACAGCGATCTCACCGCCGTAGACGATCTGCCGCCCGCTATAACGAAATAATCGCACAGCGCGCTCTTATCGGCGACGTCGATGTACACTATGTTTTCGCCCTTCTTTTCGGAAAGTATCTCGCATATCGCAAGCGCCTTTTCTTTACTCGTCATCAAAATTTTCCTCTTTCAATTTATTTTTTGCGCGCCGACAGGCAGCGCGCAGTCTATTCGTCGTCGTGAGAACGCGAAGCGCGCTCGCCGGCGATAAATTCGTATGCCTCGGCGGTGAGCGGATATATGTCCTTGCCCGACCGCTTCAGGTAATCGAGCTGCTCTTTAAGCGCCTCCTCCAGGCAGAGGTCGACGTCTTCGTCAAACAGCGCACGCAGCCTTTCGACCCCGTCGTAATCGCGCCCCTCTTCGAGCATGTCGGCAAGAAAGATCAGCTTTTCGAGCGGGCTCATGCCCGCCCTGCCGCTGGTGTGGTAACGGATGGCGTTTAAAACATCCTCGTCCTCCACGCCGAACTCGTGCTCGGCCAGATAGGCGCCCGCATACTGGTGCATGACGTTTTCGGGCACGCCCTCGGGAGGGACGAAGCCCTTAAGACGCCTGTCGGACGGCTTGAGGTACTTGGCGGCATCGTGCAGCGCCGCGGCGATGACCGCCTTTTTTTCGGGCACTTTGAGCCTGCGGCAATTCTCGGCCGCCATGAACGCAACGCGCAGGGTATGCCCGGCGCGCTTTTCGGTGAGCAGTTTCTGAGCCCGCGCAAGCTCGGGCATGAAGTAGAGCCCGCTCTTTTTTATGTATTTTTCTATGGCCGCGGGAACGTAAGCCGAGATATCCGCCCCCATCGCGGCCGCCGTGCGCACGCGCGTGGACGAGACCTTTGCGCCCGTGTGCGCAATGCACAGCGCCTCTTCGCCGAACGACCGTTTGAAACGCTCCTGCGCCTCTTGCAGGTCGGCACTGCCTTCGCGGGCGCACGTCGCGACCTTTACGTTTTTTAAGATGCGCTCGGGATACACCCAGTCGGGGAAGCAGGCAAACATGTCGGCGCCCATGAGGAAGTAAATGTCGTCGTCGGGATAGCGATGTTTGAGATAGTCGCAGGTTATATAGGAATAGCTCGCGCCGCCCTTATCCACCTCGAAATCGGAAACTTCGGCCATGTCGCCGAAGGCGATGCGGCACATCTCCAGCCTTGCGGCGGGTGAAGCCGTCATCTGCCCCGTCTTGTGCGGAGAGACCGCGGTTGGCATCACTATCGTCTTGTCTGCGCCTATGGCGCCGGCGGCAGCCCTGAGCATGGCAACATGCTCGTTGTGCACGGGGTTGAACGCCCCGCCGAAGAGAATTATGTTCATATGTATACACCCGTTGCATTGTTTAAAATGCGCGTTTTGCGGCAAAAATTTTTAACATGAAAAAATTTATACCGCTTATAGCGGACGCACTGCTTGCGGCGCTGTGCGTGTTTTTATTGTTTTTTACGCTGGTGAGATATTATTATTCCGCCGCGGCGGGGCTGGCCGCCGGCGCCGTCGCGGCCGTGGCCGCGGGGACGGGCGCGTTTTGCCTTATGAAAGTCCGCCGAAGCAAGAGCGCTGCCGCGGGAGCGGTGCGCGCTGACGCCGAAAACCTCGCCGCACACCTCGCCGTCGCCGGCGAATGCCGCGGCAGGGCGCTGTTTGCGGAATGCGTGAACGGAAAGATATGCGGAGATTTTATAGAGACCGACGACGGGCTCTATCTCCTTGCGTGCACGCCCGAAAAAGCGGGCGCGGAGAGGCTGTTGCCCCTGATAACGGCGGAGACGGCCAAGAGCAGGCACTTTGCGTGCGCGGCCGGGATAACGCCGAAGTGCGCGGAATACGCGGCGGCGGCCGATATTGCCGTGCTGGGCGCGGACGGCATATACGAGCTGTTCAAAAAAGCGGGAAAGCTGCCGCAAAAATATCTCCTCGAAGGTAAAAAGCGCACGAAGTTCCTTTCGGCGGTCAGGTCACGCTTCACGAAAAAACTGTGCCTGCCGGCATTCTGGTCGGGAGCGGCGCTGCTGTTTTTCAGCTACTTCACCTACTACCCCGCATACTATATGGCATTCGGTTCGCTGCTGCTCGCGCTGTGCGCGGCGGCAGCCATATTCGGCAGGAAAGCGGCGTGAACGGCCGCTCAGCCGTTGATGTTTATATGGTCGAAATTTTTGCGGGACGAACGGCGATAGAGCACCGCCTTGCGGCCGATGACTATCACGCATTCGGCGTTCAGCCTGGAGGCGAGCTCCTCCCCTATCTCCCTCGGCGCGCCGTCGGCATTCTCGAGGATGTTTACCTTTATCAGCTCCCTGGCCTCGAGGCAGTCGGAAAAGCTCTTAAGCATGTTTTCGCCTATGCCCTCCTTGCCTACCTGGCCCACGGGCGAAAGATTTGCCGCGAGCGACTTTAAAACGCTGCGCTGTTTTGACGTAAGCATATGTGTACTCCGTAATAATTTTACTTGATGCGCGGCCGGGCCGCGGCAAAGACCCGCGCGGAGCGCGATGCCCCGCACATGTTTTTCATTCTACGAATTCAAATTCGACGTCGCCTATCGAAACGATGTCCTTTTCGGCTATACCCATTCTTTTGAGTCCGGCTATCACGCCCTTGTCGCGCAGTATCTTCTGGAAATACGCCATCGAATCGGGCTCGTCGAGCGTGACGTTGCGGCAGAGCATGTCTACGAGCGGTCCTACGACCACGTACACGTCGCCGTCCATGAATATATCGAAGTCGAGGCCGCCGCTCTTTTTGTAGGTGAAGTCCTCGTCCACCTCTTCGCGCGCGGGCGGCGGAAGCGTTTCGAGCTCTGAAACGAGCTCTTCGAGCAAGGGTTTCAGCCCCTCGCCCGAGACGGCCGTGACGGGGAAAATTTTATATTTTTTGCCGTATTTTTTGACGAACGCGCCCAGATGCTCGTCCGCACCGTACACGTCGCACTTGTTGAGCGCTATCACCTGCGGAAGGGCGGCGAGTTTTTCGGAATAGCCCGCAAGTTCCGCGTTGATCTTTTTAAAGTCGTCCAAAGGGTCGCGCCCCTCGCTGCCGGAGATGTCAACGACGTGCAACAAAAGGCGCGTGCGCTCTATGTGGCGCAAAAAGTCGTGCCCGAGGCCGGCGCCCTCCGCCGCGCCCTCTATGAGCCCGGGTATGTCGGCCGCGACGAACGACTTGTCGTACACGCGCACCACGCCGAGGTTGGGCGAAAGAGTAGTGAAGTGGTAGTTGGCTATTTTGGGCCTTGCGGCGGATATTTTGGAGAGCAGCGTGCTCTTGCCCACGTTCGGGAAGCCTATTATCCCCACGTCGGCTATGACCTTGAGTTCCAAAACGAGCACGTGCGGCTCGGTCTTTTCGCCCTTTTGGGCAAAGTTGGGGGCGTGCCTGCGGGCGGTGGTGAACCGCACGTTGCCCTTGCCTCCCCTGCCGCCCTCGGCTATCAGCTTTTTCATGCCGTCCTCGAACATGTCGGCTATAACGGCGCCGCTATCGGCGTCCTTCACCACAGTTCCGACGGGTACCTTTATTACGACGTCGTCGCCGCCCCTGCCGAAGCACTGGTTGGTGCCGCCCTTTTCGCCGTCGCCGGCAAAATATTTCGACGTAAAGCGAAAAGGCAGAAGGTCGTTTTGCCCTCTGTCCGCAACAATGTAAACATCGCCGCCCTTGCCGCCGTCGCCGCCGTCGGGCCCGCACGCGGGCTTGCCTTTGAACGACTTGAACGAATTCATCCCGTCGCCGCCGTCGCCCGATTTTATTTTTATTTTTACCTTGTCGGTAAAGACGTTTTTGTCTATCATTTTACCTCGATAAGCTCACGCGGCGTCGTATGCACGCCGCGCCGTCTGCTCCGCACGGGAAGCGGACGGCTCAGCCGTTATATATCCTCAGCCATTCGCCCGCGCGCGCGAGCAACTCGGAATTGGTGCGCGCCTTGCCGATCATGGCGTACAGATTTTCGCTGTTCATCTGCCTGCCGATCATCTGGCGGAGCCTGCACGAGAGCTCGAGCTCCTCGGGAGAGAGAAGCAGCTCTTCCTTTCTCGCGCCGGAGGCCTTTATGTCGATGGCCGGGAACACGCGCCGTTCGGCAAGCTCGCGCGAGAGCACGAGCTCCATGTTGCCGGCAGCCTTGAACTCTTCGTATATCACGTCGTCGAGGCGGCTGCCCGTATCGACGAGGGCCGTGGCTATTATCGTGAGCGAACCGCCGTCCTCTATGTTGCGCGCCGCGCCGAAAAATTTACGCGGCTCTATGAGCGCCTGAGGGTCGAGCCCGCCCGAAAGCATGCGCCCCGAATTGGTCACCGAGTTATAGGCGCGTGTGAGGCGGGTTATGCTGTCGAGCAGGATGACCACGTCCCTGCCCGCTTCCACGAGCCTTTTTGCGTGTTCGAGCGTTAAATTCGCCGCGTGTATGTGGTGATGTTCGCCCCTGTCGAACGTGGAATATATCACGTTCGCGCCGGCCACCGTGCGGCGGATGTCGGTGACCTCCTCCGGCCGCTCGTCGATCAGCAGTATCATGACCTCGGCCTTGGGATAATTTGCCGTGAGCGAGCAGGCTATATCCTTTAACATGGTGGTCTTGCCCGCCTTGGGGGGCGAAACTATGAGCGCCCTCTGCCCCATGCCTATAGGGGAGAACAGGTCTATCACCCTGCCTGTGAGGGTGCCGCCCTCGCGCTCGAGGGTATAGCGTTTGTCGGGATAGCAGGGAACGAGCCTTTCGAACACGGGGCGCGTGCCGAGAAGGTCGGGCCGCACGCCGTTAACGCTGATTATATATGTGGCGCCGGGGCATTCGCCCTCCTTGCGGCGCTTGGCTTTGCAGGTTATATAGTCGCCTTCGCGCAGGCGGAAGCGCGACACGAAGGAGACGTGCACGAACACGTCGCCCCCCGACGTCAGTTCAAAATTGCGCGTGCGCACGAACCAGAATTTTTCGGTGAATTCGAGCACGCCGCTGTATACCTTTTCTTCCTCTTCGCAGGCGTTGCCCGAGCGCACGCCGAATTCTTCGCGGGCGTCGCCCTCCCCGGGATCGTCCTCGCCGCACTCCGCCTTGTAGCTGCCGCAGTATTCGCGGCACCTCTCGACGAGTTCGACCATCTCCTTGTCATACGCCTCGGATTTGGGCGGCGCGCCCTTTGCCGAGCGGGGCACGGGGGCGCTCTTGCATTCGGCTATATCGAGAATGCTTGCTATGAGCGGGCCCTTGTTCATATCGGCGGGGCGCTTTACGCCGACCGCCCTGCCTATCTGCCTCAAATCGTAAATACTGCGCCTTTCGAGCCCCTCGCGCAATGTACGGATCAATTCGCTTGCCGTCAATCTTCCACTCTCTCCATAACTATGATTTTGGTGCTGTCGCCGCCGAGATCTTCACGCGAGATCTCCACCTCGCACTCCTCTTCGCTCTCCACCTCCTCTTCCTCGAAGAGGTCGCAAAAGGCATCCACGCGGTCTACGTCGAGCTTTTTGCCCTTTTCGCGGTAGTGCATGGGGATGACGATGTCGGGCATTATCCTGTCGACATATTCCTTAGCCTGCTCGGCATCGATGGTGTATGTGCCGCCGACGGGTATGAGCAAAACGTCGACGGGAAGGAGCGACTCTATCAGCTCGGTAGAGCACTCCTCGCCGATATCGCCGAGATGGCAGACCTCTATCCCGTCCATGCTGAATTTGAAGATGATGTTCTCCCCCCTGAGCCTGCCGTCCTCGCCGTCGTGAAAACTCTTTATGGAATTGATCTCCACGCCGGGGAGGTCGTAGCTGCCCTCCTTATCGATGACTATGGGGTTGCCGCCGATCTTTTTTACGGCGTCGTGATCGAAATGATGGTGCGACACCGTTACCGCGTCGGCGGACACTTTGGGCATTTTGCAGCCTAAACTTTCGTCGTAAGGGTCGGTGACTATCGTAGTGCCCGTGCTCTCTATCAACTGAAAGCTGGAATGTCCTAAATACCTGATTTTCATAAAAAAAGAATTAACTCCCGGGGCCTTGCGGCCCTAAATTTTTATCCGATCTTTTATTTTTTGCTCAGCGCGTGCGTGGAAGGCGCTTTTCGTCGCGTTCGCGCCAGCGCTCGGCAACGAAGAGCGTTTCGGCAGCTTCGCCCTCGTCGCCCTGAACGTATGCGAGCGAAAGCGAGCAGCCCTCCCGCGAAAAGGATGCGCCCAGCGTTTTGGTGAGGACGGGGAAGGAAAAGCTCCTGCCGCCCTCCGACAGGACGCATTCAGTCCGCTCGCCCTCGCAAAAGGAGATGACGTAAGTCATGTTCCCGCTGCGGCGCTGGACGGCGCGCGCGCCGTCGTATTCCATAAGGCAATCGTCGCCGTCGAGCCTGTAGCTCACCCTGAAACCGCCCTTTGAAGCGGCAAGTTCGCCGTGCGTGCGGAAGGTGTGCTGCTCTCCGCCCATGTTTGAGAATATATTTATCTTTACTTTCATCGTCCACCGCAAGAGCGGGAAGCCGCCCTCACTTTAAAAGCGTTACCGTTATCCCCTCGGCATCCGAGCCTTCGTTTGCCCGCCCGTAACTTTCGCGGCCGAGCGCGAGCACCCGTTCGAGCCCGCCCTGTTCGCCGCGCTCTATCGCCGACTTTATTTCCGAAAGGCCGCTTATGAGCCTGCCTATCCGCCCGGAAACGTTTTTGCCGTTGAGGAGATACAGTTCGGCCCACACCCCCTCGTCCACGCCGGCGATGCGCGTCATGTCCTGAAAACTGCCGCCCGTAAAACCGAGGCAGCCCGATATCTCTTCATCCCTGACGTAGGCGTTGGAAACGATGTGCGCAAGCTGAGAAGTGTAGGCTATCTTTTCGTCGTGCACCTTGGCGGAGCACTCCACGATGCGCTTGAAACCCATGTCGCGCACGAGCCCTTTAACGGTGTCCAGCGCCCCCGCGTCGGTAGCCGGCGACGAAGTTATTATCATGCTCGCCCTGTCGAAGAGGTCGGCGCAGGCGTTGCGTATTGAGGAGACTTCCTTGCCTGCCATAGGATGAGTGCCCACGTAAAAAAAGTTGCGTGGGCGCGAATAAACTTGTTCCTCGATATATTGCTTGACGCCGCAGATATCCGCGACCACTGCGCCGTCTTTAAAGCGGTTGCCGTTTATGAAATCCGCGGCGGCACGCGGAGGCAGCGCGACGAACACGACGTCGTAGCAGGAAAACTCCGACGCGGCGGAGGCTATTATGCCATTTTCGAGCGCGTATCGCAGCGGCCCGCCCGAGCGGTTCCACCCCGCGGGCGAATACCCGGCACGGCCGAGCGCCATGCACAACGAGCCGCCGATGAGTCCGAGCCCTGCCACGCATATATTTAAACTTTTGTTATGACTCATACAAATTTGAAGATGACGGGATTTTCTTTAGCATTATACCATATAATTCGCTTTAATTCAAATGAATTGACTATATTGTAAAAAAATCTTTTGCCGGGCGTAACGCGCGCGCGTGCGCGCCGTAAAAACGCCGCGCTTTCGTAAAAAAATTGCGCGAGCGGCGATTGCCGCGCTCTGTAAAGTTGACTTTCCGTTTGCAAACGATTATAATTGTAGTCGTTAAAAAAATATTGATTGAAGGAGAAAGGTTTTTATGAACAAAATGTCTGTTAAAGACCTCAAGGATCTCAAAGGCAAAAAGGTGCTCGTGCGCTGCGACTTCAACGTACCCATGAAAGACGGCAAAATAACCGACGAAAACAGGATACAGGGCGCTCTCCCCACCATCAAGTATCTTCTCGATAACGGCGCGAGAGTAACGCTGTGCTCGCATATGGGCAAGCCTCACTCCATATTCTCCAAAGAATTCAAGCTGAACAAGAAAGATCAGAAGAAAGTCGACGCAGGCGAAACGACTGCCGAGGCGATAGAGGCCAAGGCAAGGAAAGAGGAGCCCGCAAAGCTCACCCTCGCTCCCGTTGCCGCAAGGCTCAACGAGCTTCTCGGCGGCAAGGTGACCTTCGCCAAGGACGTTATCGGTCCCGACGCAAGAGCAAAGCGCGACGCGCTCAAAGACGGCGAAGCGGTGCTCCTTGAGAACCTCCGCTTCCACTGGGAAGAGGAGAAGAAAGACCTTCAGTTCTGCAAAGACCTCGCATACGACGCGGAGATATACGTGAACGACGCGTTCGGCACCGCTCACCGCAGCCACGCCTCCACGGCGGCCATCGTCGAATACGGCATCATAAAAACGGCGGTGTGCGGCTTCCTCATAGAGAAAGAGCTCACCGTCATGGCCGACACGCTCGAGCATCCCGAACGCCCCTTCGTGGCCATTCTCGGCGGCGCGAAAGTGGCCGACAAGCTCAACGTGATAAACAATCTTCTGGAAAAATGCGACACGCTGATAATAGGCGGCGGCATGGCATACACCTTCCTCAAAGCCAAGGGCTATGAGGTGGGCACCTCCCTTCTGGACGAGGAAAAGATAGATTACTGCAAGCAGATGATGGACAAGGCCGCATCGCTCGGCAAGGAGCTGCTGCTGCCCGTCGACACCGTTATATGCGACCACTTCCCCGAACCCATCGACGAGGACATAGCTGTCGAAACGGTGCCCTCCGACAAGATACCCGCCGACAAGATGGGCATGGACATCGGCGAAAAGACGAGGGAACTGTACGCGAGCCGCGTACACTCCGCGAAGTCGGTGATATGGAACGGCCCCATGGGCGTGTTCGAGAACCCCACCCTTGCAAAGGGCACGATAGCCGTTGCGCAGGCGCTTGCAGACGTTTACGGCAAGTGCACCACCATAATAGGCGGCGGCGACAGCGCGGCGGCCATACAGCAGCTCGGCTTTGCAGACAAAGTCACGCACATCTCCACGGGCGGCGGCGCTTCGCTGGAGCTCTTCGAGGGCAAGGTGCTCCCCGGCATCGCATGCCTCAACGATAAAAACTGAGCAAAAAAATTTATACTGCGGCGGCGGGAAGATCCCGCCGCCGCAAACAAAGAAAGAAGATATCAGGTATTACCGCAAGGAGACGATATGGAAAGAAAACCTTTTATTGCAGGAAACTGGAAGATGAACATGACGGCGGCGAGCGGCGCAAAACTCATAGACGAGCTCAAGCCGCTCGTTAAAGACGCGGACTGCGACGTGGCGCTGTGCGTGCCCGCCATACTCATACCCGCCATGGCCGAAGCCGCAAAAGGCAGCAACATAGCCATCGGGGCGCAGAACATGCACTGGGAGGCAAAGGGCGCCTTCACCGGCGAGATCTCCGCCGACATGCTCAAAGAATACGGCGTGAAATACGTTATAATAGGCCACAGCGAGAGGAGGCAATACTTCGGCGAGACCGACGAAACGGTGAACAAGCGCACGAAGGCCGTGCTCGCGGCGGGCATGACGCCCATCATGTGCATAGGCGAGACGCTCTCCGAGCGCGAAGGCGGGATCACCGAGGACGTGCTCTCCCGCCAGCTCGAAAAAGACCTCGAGGGCGTTGAGGACGTGACCAAGGTGGTCATCGCCTACGAACCCGTATGGGCGATAGGCACGGGCAGGACGGCGACCGACGAACAGGCTCAGGAGACGATAGCCTTTATACGCAAAAAGATAGGCGAGCTCTTCTGCCCCAAGTGCGCCGAAAAGGTGATCATACAGTACGGCGGCTCAATGAACGCCGGCAACTGCAAGGGCCTCATGGCTCAGCCCGACATCGACGGCGGGCTGATAGGCGGGGCCTCGCTCAAATGCGATTTCGCAAAGATAGTAAATTTTGACAAGTAAACGCATACATGCCCGCACGAACGGGCGTAAAAGAGGAGTTTTATGGCAAAGAAACCTTATGCGATCATAATAATGGACGGCTACGGCATCGCGCCGGCGGGCCCCGGCAACGCCATATCCATAGACGGCAGCAAAAACGTGAACGCGCTGATGAAGGAATACCCCTCCGCCACTTTGGGCGCGAGCGGCCTTTCGGTAGGCCTGCCCGACGGGCAGATGGGCAACAGCGAAGTCGGGCACCTGAACATGGGCGCTGGCAGGATAGTGTATCAGGACCTCACCAAGATAACCAAGGCGATAGATGACGGCGACTTTTTTGAAAACCCCGTTTTGATAAAGGCCATGGAAAACGCCAAGCAAGGCAAAAAACTGCACCTGTACGGCCTCGTTTCCGACGGCGGCGTACACAGCCACCTGACGCACCTGTACGCGCTTTTGGAAATGGCAAAGAGGCACGGTTTAAAAGAGGTATACGTGCATTGCTTTACCGACGGCAGAGACGTATCCCCCATCTCCGGAGCGGGGTTCGCGCGCGAACTGCAGGCCGAGATAGACAAGATAGGTTGCGGCAAGATAGCCGACGTATGCGGCAGGTACTACGCGATGGACCGCGACAACAACTGGGACCGCGTTGAAAAAGCCTACGACATGCTCACCCTGGGCGAAGGCATAAAGTGTGACAACATCGCCGACGCATTGGAGGAGAGCTATAGAGAGGGCGTCACCGACGAATTCGTAAAGCCCACCAAGGTGTACGAAAACGGCAAACCCGTGGGGCTTATCGAAAAGGGCGACAGCATAATCTGCTTCAACTTCCGCCCCGACAGGGCGAGAGAGATAACGCGCGCCTTCTCGCAAAAGGAATTCGTAGTGCCCAAGGGAACGGCGTTCGAGAGAAAGACGGGCTTCCTTGCGCCCGTTTACGTGTGCTTCACCGTTTACGACGCGCAGTTCGAGGACGTGGAGATAGCCTTCCCCAAGACGCACCTGAAAAACACGCTGGGCGAATACCTCGCCTCCCTCGGCAAAAAGCAGCTGAGGATAGCCGAAACGGAAAAATACGCACACGTTACCTTCTTTTTCAACGGCGGCGTCGAAGCCCCCAACGAAAACGAAGTGCGCGATCTTATCCCCTCGCCGAAGGTGGCGACATACGACCTTCAGCCCGAAATGAGCGCTTACCTCGTGACCGAAAAGGTGATAGAGGAACTCGAAACGGGCGAATTTGACGCCGTTATACTCAATTTCGCCAACTGCGACATGGTGGGCCACACCGGCGTCATCCCCGCTGCGGTAAAGGCCGTGCACGTGGTGGACGAATGCGTGAAGCGCGTGCTGGATAAGATACTCGAGATGGGCGGCTCGGCCCTCCTCACGGCAGACCACGGAAATGCCGATAAACTTCTGGACGAGGAAAACAAGCCATTCACGGCGCACACCACCAACCGCGTGCCCGTGGTGCTCGTTTCCAAGGAGTATAAAAACGCAAAACTGCGCGAGGACGGCATTCTCGCCGACCTTGCCCCCACCCTTCTTACGGTGATGGGCCTTCCCGTCCCCGCAGAGATGACCGGAAAGAGTTTGATAAAATAAAATTCAAGCCTATTGCATGTTGAAAGCGCCGCGTGGCAAAAATTGCCGCGCGGCGCTCTTTGTCCGCTTAAAATCATTTGCAAAAAATTTTGCATAAGAATATAATTGATACCGAAATTTTATTTGATGCCGCAGGCAGAGAACCCCTCCTTTTATTCCTCCCCTTAAGGGGAGGCAAGCAAGCATGAGTAGTTACTCCACCTTAAGGGGAGGCAAGATAATGTGAGTAATTCCTTACCTTGAGGGGAGGCAAGATAATGTGAGTAATTCCTTACCTTGAGGGGAGGCAAGCAGGCGTGAGTAATTCCTTACCTTAAGGGGAGGCAAGCAGGCATGAGTAATTCCTTACCTTGAGGGGAGGCAAGATTTTGATTTAAAATGATAAGATTCAACGCGGAAAAATTCTTTTCGAAAAATATAGTCGTGGTGTGCGGCGCGCTGCTCTGCTGCATGCTTTGGGGAAGCGCGTTCCCCTGCGTAAAGCTCGGCTACGAACTGTTTAACGTAGACACCTCCTCCTACCCCTCGCTCATTCTGTTCGCGGGCACGCGCTTCACGCTTGCGGGGGTACTCGTGCTTATTTTCGGCAGCATGACCCGCAAAAAGATCCTGCTGCCCAAACGCAAAAACATATGGCGCGTGGGCGTGGTGGCTCTGTTTCAGACCGCCATACAATACACCTGCTTTTATATCGGCCTTGCGCACCTTACGGGCGTTAAGAGCTCTGTTTTAAACGGGCTGGGAGTATTCTTTACGATAATAGCCGCCTGCTTTATATTCCGCACCGAGAAGTTCAACCTGATAAAACTTCTGGGCTGCGTTCTGGGCTTCGGCGGCGTGCTCATAATGAACCTCGACGGACTGGACTTTACGTTTACCTTTACGGGCGAGGGACTTATAATAATGAGCGGCATTTCCGCGGCGATGGCGGCGGGCTTCGTTAAGATATTTTCAAGATACGAAGACACCACTACGCTTTGCGGATGGCAGTTCTTCTGCGGCGGGATAGCCCTGGCAATAACGGGCGCGGCTGCGGGAGGGGAATTTGCACCCGTTTCGGGCGCGAGCTACGGCATGCTTTTGTACCTCGCCTTCCTCTCGGCTTGCGCGTTTACTCTTCAAGGCTATCTGCTGAAATATAACCAGGTTTCCAAAGTCGCCGTTTTCAAGAGCACGAACCCGCTGTTCGGCGCTCTGTTTTCGGCAATAATACTCGGCGAGAGCGAGCAGCTTTTGCACTACACCACTTTGATAGCGCTCACGCTGGTATGCGGCGGGATACTCGCGATAAACCTCTTCGGCGACGGGCGCGGAAAAAGCGGGCGTTACGGGCGTGAGGCGGCGCGCTTCCGCACGAGGGCTCCGTCGTGGCGCGGCGCGCGCAAAATTTTATAAAAAAATTTACAAAAAGCCGCATTTTTGTTTGTATCGGCACCGGGTTTGTGCTATAATGCTATAGCTTAATAAATTGCAAGAGGTAAAAAATGCTCAACGCGCTCTTAGCCTCGGTCGGCGGCATGACCGAAGCACAATACACACTATATATAACGTTTACGCTTATATTTATCGCGCTTTTGTTTGTTGCTGCGATCGTTGCCATAATTGTCGTGCTCTTCCAGAAGAGCAACTCCGACGGTATCCAGGGCATTACGGCCACGAGCGAGACCTTCTTCGGAAAAAACAAGGGAAGGAGCATCGAAAGCAAGCTTAAAAAGTGGGCATGGATAACGCTCATCGTGCTCGGCGTGCTTTCGATTATCGTATACATCATACAAATAATCGCTTGATGCGGTTTTATACAAAAGATGAAAGGCGGCTTAAAATAAGCCGCCTTTATTTTTAAACGGACGGCACCGCGTTTGGGCAGGATAAAACCATGAACGTAAAAGAAACCCTTGAACAGCTTTTCCGCGGAGGAAGGGCGGCATTTAAAACCGAAAAACAGATATTCGACGCGCTAAAAACAAAGCCGTCGGAAAGAAAGATAGTAAGGCATGTCTTGGACGAACTTGAAAAAGAGGGCATCGTCCTTAAAAACAATGCCGGCGAATACTGCACGCCTGAGCAGGCGGGCGCGGTATGCGGCACCCTGCAGGGCAACGAACGCGGCTTTGCCTTTCTTGTCCCAGACGGAAACGCGGCGGGGATGAAGGACTACTTCATCCCCAAACACTCCCTGAAGGGCGCCTTGGACGGAGACAGAGTGCTTGCGGCAAAGGTAAAGGGCACCGAGGACGAGGCGTATGTGATAAAAATCCTTGCGCGCGGGCGCACGGAAGTCGCAGGGACGTTCGAAAAGACGGGCGGCGCCTGCTATGTCGTGCCCGACAGCGCGAAATTCGCGCCGAGGATATTCGTGCCGACGGCGCTGTGCATGGGAGCCGAACCGCACGATAAAGTGGTGTGCAGGATAACGGCATACCCGCACAGCAAGGCCCCGAACGGAAAGATAGTGGAGATACTCGGCAAGAGCGGAGATTTTTACGCCGAGGAGCTCTCCATAATACGCAACTACGGGCTGTATGAGCAGTTTCCCGAAGATGCGGAGAGGCAGGCCGCAAAGGCCGCGGGCGAAAAGATCGCGGCGGGCAGGCGCAGAGACCTGCGCATGGAACTTACGATAACCATCGACGGCGACGACACGCGCGACATAGACGACGCCGTATCGCTGACGAAGCGGGGCGAAAACTTTTTGCTGGGCGTACACATCGCCGACGTCGGCCACTACGTTGCGGCGGGGAGCAAACTCGACGAGGAGGCATACCGCCGCGGCACGAGCGTATACTTCCCCGACAGGGTACTGCCCATGCTGCCGCGCTCGCTCTCCAACGGGGCATGCAGCCTGAACGAGGGCGAGGACAGATACGCACTCTCCTGCCTGATGACGATATCGCCGAAAGGCGAGCGCATCGGATGCGAGATATGCGAGAGCATAATACGCAGCGACAGGCGCGCCACGTACGGTGAGATCGCCGCCCTTTGCGAGGGCGACGAGCAGACGCGAAGCAGGCTTGCCGATATTTGCGCCATGTGCGACGAAATGAAGGAGCTGTGCGAGATACTCTGCGCGCGGCGCGAAAGGCTGGGCAACATAGACCTGAGCGTGAAAGAGGCGCACATATATCTCGACGAGCACAACGAGATCGTCATACCCGATCACCGGCGCACCGTATCGGAAAGGATGATAGAACAATTCATGATATGCGCCAACGAGGCTGTGGCCGAATTCATGGAGCGCAAAAACGTGCCGTTCATGTACCGCGTGCACGAACCGCCCGCCCCCGAAAAGACGGAGGCCTTCCTCTCCTTCCTGCGCGACATGGGGATAGACGGGCGCATCGGCGCCGACGACCCGCAGCCGACGGAATTTCAACGCATACTTAAAAGCGTTGAAAACAAGCCGTGCGAGAGCGCCGTAAACAAAGCCATGCTGCGCACCATGCAGAAGGCGCGCTATTTTGAGAGAAACCTCGGGCACTTCGGCATCGCAAGCGGCTGCTACTGCCACTTCACCTCGCCCATACGGCGCTATCCCGACCTGTTCATACACCGCATAATAAAGGGCGTTTTGCACGGCGAGAGCGAGAACATGCGCAAAAAGTACGGCAGCTTTGCGGCAGAAGCGGCGGCGCACTGTTCACTGTGCGAACACAATGCCGACGGCGCTGAACGCGACGTAGACAGCCTGTATAAAACCGTTTACATGAGCGAACGCATAGGGATGACCTACCCCGCCACCGTGTCGGGCGTGACGCCGTTCGGGGTATTTGCCGAGCTCGACAATACCGTGGAGGGCCTGATACGCCTGGAAAAACTGCCCGGCGGCAGTTACGAATACATCGAGGACAAGTTTACGCTCAAGGGCGAACGCACGTTCCGCCTCGGCGACAGGATAGAGATACGCGTAGACGGATGCGACTGGGGAAACATGCGGCCCGAATTTTCGCTCGTCGAAAAAAAACGGGACGGAGGGCCTCGGCCGAAGCGCAGACGCGGCAAAAAGTAAAAAAATTGTTTACAATCAGCCGTTTTGTGATATAATAGGTTAAATATGAAAAAGACGATAGCCGTTAACAGACAGGCCTCTTTCGAATATTTCATCGAAGAAAAGTTAGAGGCGGGAATAGTGCTCGAAGGGGCGGAAGTAAAATCGCTGCGAAGGGGAAACTGCAGCCTTAAAGACAGCTTTTGCTACCTCTCCGGCGGGGAACTGTTTTTAAAGAACGCACATATAGCAGTATACGACAAGGCAGGCGCCTTTAACTCCAAAGACGCCAAACGCGACAGAAAATTGCTGCTGCATAAACGGGAAATTGACCGCATAGCCGGCAAAATAAACGCCAAAGGAATGACGGCCGTGCCCCTCTCCCTCTACTTTTCCGACGGATTGGTAAAGGCCGAGATAGCGCTGTGCCGCGGCAAGCAGGCGTTCGACAAAAAGCGGACGATAAAGGAGCGCGATATGAAGCGCGACACCGAAAGGCAGCTGAAAGAATATTGACACACCACTCTTTTTGCGGAGGCAAAACATGAAAGACTATACTCAGGACACTCTGTGCGTGCAGGCGGGCTGGCACCCGGCCACGGGAGAGAGCAGGATACCCTCCATATGCCAGAGCACCACGTTTTTTTACGGCGACAGCCGTGCGATGGCCGACTGCTTCGATTTGAAGAGCGAGGGATATTTTTATTCCCGCCTTGCCAACCCCACGGTAGCCGCGTTCGAAGGCAAGGTCGCGGCGCTCGACGGCGGCGCGGCCGCCGTGGCCTGTGCGAGCGGCATGTCGGCGCTGACGATGGCGGCGCTCACCGTGGCAGGCGCGGGCGACAACATTTTGTGCAGCCAATCGGTATACGGCGGCACGTTTAACCTGTTCGGTACGACCCTGCCCAAACTCGGCATAGAGTGCAGGTTCTTCGACCCCGACGACAGCGCCGAACACATATCCGCGCTGGCAGACGAGCACACGAAATTCATATTTGCCGAGACCATAGCCAACCCCTCCATGGTGGTATTGGACTTTGCAAAGATAGCCGCCGTGGCGAAAGAACACGGGTTGCTCTTTATTGCCGACAACACCCTTGCGACCCCTGTCTTGTGCAGGCCGAGGGAATTCGGCGCCGATATAACGATATACTCGACCTCCAAATACCTCGAAGGACACGCGGCGGCGCTCGGCGGGATGATAGTGGACGAAGGCACCTTTACGTTTAAAGGAAACGCACGCTACCCCTCCTTCAACACTCCCGACGAGAGCTATCACGGCCTTGTTTACGCCGACCTGAATGTGCCGTTCGCGACAAAATGCAGGGCGCAGCTGATACGCGACGCGGGGGCGATAATGGCGCCGATGAACGCCTACCTCTCGTTCCTCGGATGCGACACCCTGGCGCTGCGCATGGCGCGGCATTCGGAAAACGCCAAAAAGATCGCGGCATATCTTGCCGCGCACCCCAAGGTCGCCTGGGTTAAACACCCCTCGCTGCCCGACAACAAATATCGCGCCCTCGCCGAAAAATACCTTCCCAAGGGGCAGGGCGGCATGCTCAGCTTCGGAATAAACGGCGGGATAGAAAAATGCCGCGCCTTTATGGAGAGCCTTGAGCTGATAACGCAGGAGACGCACGTAGCCGACGTGCGCAGCAGCGTGCTGCACCCCGCCTCCACCACGCACAGGCAGCTTTCGGAGCACGAGCTGGAGATGGCGGGCGTACCGGCAAACCTTATTCGGCTTTCGGTCGGGATAGAGGACGCCGACGACATCGTCGCCGACCTTGAAAACGCCTTGAAGCGCGTTTGAGGTGCATCATGCCGATAGTCATAGACAGAGACATACCCGCGTTTAAAATACTCACTGGCGAACGCTGCTTCGTTATGGACAACGAGAGGGCGCACTCTCAGGAGATACGCCCCATAGAGATAGCCATACTCAACCTGATGCCGACGAAGGAGACGACGGAAACGCAATTCATGCGTCTGCTTTCGAACAGCCCGCTGCAGGGGAACATAACGCTGATAAGGACGGCCACCTACAAGAGCACGCATACAGAACAAAAATATCTGGAGAGGTTTTACAAGAGCTTCGACGAAGTAAAGAGCAGGCGCTTCGACGGCATGATAGTCACCGGCGCGCCCGTGGAGAACATGGAATTCGAAGAAGTAGCGTACTGGGACGAGCTGAAGGAGATACTCGACTGGACGAACGAGCACGTGACCTCCACGCTGTTCATATGCTGGGGCGCGCAGGCGGCGCTGCACTATTTTTACGGCATAAAAAAGCACCCGTTGAGGCAGAAGTGCTTCGGCATATTCGCCCACAGGCGCATACGCGGCGACGTGCCAGAACCACTGATGAGGGGCATTTCCGACGAATTCCACATGCCCCACTCCCGCCATACCGTGGTATACGCCGAGGACATCAAGCATATACCCGAGCTTGAGATACTCGCCTATTCCAAGCGCGCCGGGGCGTCGATAATCAAGAGCGCCGACAACAGGCGAGTATTCGTGATGGGGCACATGGAATACGACCGCGACACGCTGAAAAAGGAATACGAGCGCGACAGGGCCAAGGGGCTGGACATAAATCCGCCCGTCAACTATTTCACCGACTCCACCTGCACGTCCGTTAAGATGAACTGGACGTCTACCGCCAATCTTTTCTACATAAACTGGCTGAACTACTACGTATACCAGGTGACGCCTTACGTTTTGAACGACAAATAAAAACAAGCCGCCGCGGCGGCTTGTTTTTTTAATCGCTGACAGTATAGGACGACTGCGGGATATCTTCGAACGACACCACCGTCTCTCTGCCGTCGCGGTCGACCGTAAAGTTTACGGTATCGCCGGCACGCACGGAGAGGATGACGTCGGTGACGTTGAATATCCTCGAAACTTCCACGCTCTCCTTTACGGTGCCGTCGGAGGAGAGCACCTCTACCGACTTTATGAAGTCGCCCGTCCTGAGCTTGTTCCACGCAAGCGACGCTATGTTCACGCCCGCCACCTCCACCGTCTCCACGATGTTGACGAGGTTGGTGTCGTTATCGAGCACGGCGCGCGACGAGACTGCCTGCACCGTGATGCCGAAGAGCACGCGGCGCACGTCGGCGTGGGCCTTGCCGTCCTCTTCGTACCTGTCTATCATGCTCCCCGCAACGCGCCGCGCCACCGAAGCAGGTATGGCGTTGGTGACGTTGTCGGCAGGTTCTTCGCGGCCGTCCGTCTCCGAAGAGATGTACCATGTTTTTGAATTGATTATGCCCGCTATATTGCCGCCCGCATCGAAGAGTGCGCCGCCAGAATTGCCGCTGTATATGGGCACGTCGGTGCGTATCGTGCGGTATTCGCGGTAGTCGGAGGAGGACGAACCCATATCGACGGTGATATATTCGCTGTCTACGCTGACTATGCCCGAAGTCGCGCTTATGCCTTCGCCCGCGCCGTTGCCGACGGCATACACCGTCTGCCCGACGCAGATATTTTCGTCGCCCGTCCAGGAGGCCGCCATCGCATCGCTGTTTTTTACTATGTCCGACCCTTCAACGCTCAATACGGCTATGTCGTATGTAACGGAAGCGCCTATCACCTTTGCGGGGATCGCGTCGCCCGTATTTTCCATGCCGTACAGATACACGTCTACGTTGTCCGAAATATCGGAGTCGAGCGATGAGTCGTCGTATACGACGTGGCAGTTTGTAACCACATACATGTCGCCCGCCTGCTTGTCGAGCTCAACTATCACTCCCGAGCCCAGCGACGTCACCGTTTCCGAGCCGATGTAGGGGGCGGTGGCGCTCACCCTGAACGACGCCGATACCGATACCGCCGAAAGCAACGAACGGTTTATGGAAGTCTGCAGCGAGACGAGCTGTTCCGCCTCCGTGCCGTCGTAACTGAGATATTCGGACACGAACTCCAAAAAGGTAAGTTCGCTCAGTCCCTCTTCAGCACGGGCGGCGTTGGTGGCTTCGTATATTTCGTATATGGATACATCCTGGCCGTCGCGGCCGTCTGCCCCGCGCGAGGCACATCCCGCAAAAGCGGGAACCGAGGCCGCGATGACCAAAGCGGCTGCCGCCGCAACAATTTTATCAGCTTTCATTTATTCCTCTCTATTGTCACAGCTTCACGCCGTTTTTTTCGAGCAAAGCCCGCGCGCTCTCCACGCTGTCGACCCCCGTCCTGTTTTTTACGGGAGCGAATTCCCTTTCGCGCACGACCTCCACGGCGAGGCAGTTGCCCATCAGCTTTATCATGTCGAGCACGAGATACTCGAGCTTATAACCGTTGGGTTGCTCGGGCGTGACGAACACGCCGTTTTCGATGTGCGGTATCTTTTTGAAAGAGAGATGGACGGGCAGCTTTTTTTCGAGCGTGAAGTTGAGTTTTTCCACCTTGAAGAGATAGTTGAGTATTACGCCGTAGGCAAACAGAAGTTCGCCGTCGGGACGGCGCAGTGACGCGATCTCGGGCGGCATTTCGTAATATTCCACGATGGCGGGACTGCCGTTTTCCATGCAGAGCACGCCCACCTTTTCGTCGGGCGCGACCTTTTTTACCACCTTGGCAGAGCAGTTGCAGCCGTCCTTGAGCGTGGCGCCGATAAAGACCGGATCGCATATGCGCTGGAGCACGTTGTCTACGCTGTATACGTTGAGCCACTCTATGCCCTCGCGGGGGATGACCTCGCCGGCAGCGCTCCGCACGAGCGAAGAATACCACCCGCCGTTCCCGTTGGGCGACATACATATTTTGCCCTTGCTTTCGAGCAATATCTTGCCGTCGACGTCGCAGGCGGGCGCCATATCCTGAACAAAGAAATGTATCTTATCTTCGGGATACCCGAAAAAGCCGTTCTCTTTAAAGAACTCCTCGGTCTGCGCGCAGTTGAGAAGGCTGGTCATGACGAACACGTGAAAATATGCGCCCGCCCGCGCGGTGACTTCGGCAATGTTGGCAAACTGGCAGCCGAACACAGACAACGGGCGCGTTACGCCTATATCGAATGCACCCTTGGGGCCTTCGGAACCCAGCCTGGTGCCCTGGCCGCCCGCAAGCAGCACGGCGCCGACCTTGCCGGCACGTATCGCGGCAATGCCTGCCTCTTCGAACTCGGCACGCCTTTCGTCCACCTGCCCGCACGTGAGCGCGGGGACGGGGGAGAGCTCGCCGAGAGCCCCCCTGCCGCCGTGCGAGGCGACGTCGAGTTCGGAAAAATTTATCGATGCTATCTGCGCAAGGAGAGCTTTGCGCTCCCCTTCGTCAAGCTCGCCGTAGTAACGTAAAACATGTTCCTGCCCGTGCTCACGCAAGAGCCCGAGCGCTTCGGAATAATTCATATGTACTTCTCCGCAGTATAAAAATGGCCCTGTTTTGCTTCGCTTAATTATATATTATAGTAAAAAATATGTCAAGCACGTGTTAAATTTGCGCCAACATATTGAAAAAACGAAAAAAATGCTTTATAATGATTCGTGTACGATAAAAAGGATGCAGAGCGGCGCCAAACGGCACGCCGTGCCGCGGCGGGCGCACGCAAAACGAAGCATTAAGGAGGATAACGATTTGTATTGCACAGAATGCGGGGAAAAACTTACCCTTATGTTCAACCACAGGGAGGGGCTGGTGCCCTTCTGCAAAAAATGCAACGAATACCGCTTCCCGCAGTTTGCCACGGCGGTGAGCATGGTAGTCACGAACAGGAGCAAAGACAGGATACTGCTCGCAAAGCACAAGGGCCAGGACGACTTTATCCTGTTCGCCGGATACGTGAAAAAGGGCGAATCGGCAGAAAAGACCGTGACGAGGGAATTCAAAGAGGAGACCAAGCTGAACACGGTAAAATATAAATTCATGAGCTCGCGCTACCACGAGCCCAGAAACGTGCTCATGCTGAACTTTTTGACCATGGCCGAAAACGGCGAACCCGAAATAGACGCCGAAGAAATAGACGAAATAAAATGGTTCACGTTCGACGACGCGCTCGAGGCCGTGAGAAAGGACAGCACCGCCGAATTCTTTTTGAAAAACGCCATAGGCGAACTTAAAAAGAACGCCTTCTGACTTTGCGCGCATGCCGCTTTCGTGCGGCATGGCGGCCGCGGGGCGCCCGCGTCCGGCTGCGCGGCGATGCGTTCGCAGCCATACCGTAAAAACAAAAAGCGGCGAGAGCCGCTTTTTGTTTTTTTATATCGCCCGACGCGCACACGCCGCCTATCGCCGCTGCGACGGATCGAACCCGAGGCTTATGAGTATGGCCTTGTCTACCCTGTGCATCGTATTTTCGTTAAGTTCGCCGATACGCTCTTTGAGCCGCCGCTTATCGAGCGTGCGTATCTGCTCGAGGAGGATGACCGAATCTTTTACGAGCCCGTAATCGCTTTTGGGCAGCTCTATATGCGTGGGCAGTTTGGCTTTGTTTATCTTACTCGTCACCGCCGCCGCAATTATCGTGGGGGAATATCTGTTCCCCACATCGTTCTGCACGATAAGCACGGGGCGCACTCCCCCCTGTTCGCTGCCTACGACCGGCGAAAGATCGGCGTAATACAATTCACCGCGCTTTACGTTCATATCAACCTCTTTGCGCCGCAAACAGCCGTGCGGCGCAGGCAGCCTTTATTTTATTATATGTAACCGCCTGTTTTTATTGTTGACAAAACGCGCGGAAATATACTCAGGCGAGCATGTTTTTGACCGCCTCGGGTATGCACGAGAGTATGTCTGCCGAAGTAACGCAATATTCGGTGAACTTGCCCGCCGCAAGTTCGGCAGCCGCCCCCATCACATGGGCGGCGCACACGGCGCCGTCGAAGGGAGAAAGGCCGCGGGCAACGGTGCCGCACATGAAGCCGGTGAGCATGTCGCCGCTGCCCGCCTTGGCGAGCGCCGAACAGCCGCGCACGTTTATGGCCGTGCGCGTCCCGTCGGTGATGACCGTGCCCGGCCCCTTTAACAGGACGATGACGTTGTATTCCCCGGCAAACGAGCGCGCGCAGCCCACGGGGTCGGCCAGTATCTCGGCCGTGCTCCTCCCCGATATGCGGGAGAACTCCTTTACGTGAGGGGTAAGTATGACGGTGCATTTTTTATCGGCAAGCACGCTCGGCCCGCAGCCTGCAAGGCTGTTGAGCCCGTCGGCATCTATTATCAGCGTGCCGCCGTACTCCTTAAGGATATACGCGGTATAGTCGTACAGATCGCGCGAAACGCCGCAGCCCGGGCCTACGGCAATGGCGCGCGCAGAAAAATCGGGGCTTGAGACGAACACCGCCTGGGGGTACCCGGGCGCGATAGCGGCCTTGACCTCGTCGGGGCACTCAACCTTTACATAGCCGCAGCCGCTTTTAAGCGCCGCCGAAACGGCAAGCACCGCGGAACCGGGATACCGCGCGCTGCCGCACACGAGGTGGGCAGTGCCGCACGAGCCCTTGTGCAACCCCCTTGAACGGGGAGGGAAAAACGGCTTTATGTCGGCATCTTCGTATACCGAAGCATAGTCGTCCTCGGGCAGGCGTATGCCTATATCCCTGCGCACGACCGTGCCGCAGAGGTCGAACCCGTCCGAAAGGGCAAACCCCGTTTTAAGTTCGCCCATGGCAA
>CALVQA010000084.1 GCA_944354725.1 uncultured Clostridia bacterium | reverse complement strand
CCGAACTTGTGTCCGGGAGCAATCTCGTAGTCGAGTTCGGATATATCTATATCCTCGGCGTTGGGCACGTAGCCTATTGCCGTCTCTCTGGCGTCTACGCTGTCTTCGCAGCGCTTCAAAATCCATTCGAGCACGCGCATATTGTCGCCGAAGCCGGGCCAGATGAAGTTGCCGTCTTTATCCTGGCGGAACCAGTTTACGTTGAAAATTTTGGGCGGATTCTTAACAATCTTGCCCATATCAATCCAGTGCTGCCAATAATCGCCCATATGGTAGCCTGCAAAGGGCTTCATCGCCATAGGGTCGTGGCGGAGAACGCCTACCGCGCCCGTTGCGGCCGCAGTCGTCTCGGAAGACATCGCGCTGCCCACGAACACGCCGTGGTTCCAATCCCTCGACTGGTATACGAGGGGAGTGGTGGTGGCCCTTCTGCCGCCGAATATTATAGCGGAGAGGGGTACGCCCTTGGCGCTTTCAAATTCGGGCGAAATGCAGGGGCAGTTCTTTGCGGGCGCAGTGAACCTGCTGTTGGGGTGCGCCGCGCAGGTAGATTTATCCTTCTTGTCGAATTTTTCCCTGTTCCAGGGCTTGCCGGTCCAGTCGATCGCGTGCTCGGGCAGCTCCTTGGAGAGGCCTTCCCACCAAACGGTCATGTCGTCGGTGTTCAGCGCCACGTTGGTGAATATCGTGCCGCGCTTGGTGGTGGCGAGGGCGTTGTGGTTGGAGTGGTCGTTGGTGCCGGGCGCCACGCCGAAAAAGCCGTTTTCGGGGTTTACCGCCCACAGCCTGCCGTCGTCGCCCACGCGTATCCATGCGATGTCGTCGCCCACGCACTCCACTTTATATCCCTTGTCGAGGTAGTGTTTGGGGGGTATCAGCATGGCGAGGTTGGTCTTTCCGCATGCGGAGGGGAAAGCCGCCGCCACATACTTCTTGTCGCCGTCGGGGAAGGTGACGCCGAGTATGAGCATGTGCTCGGCCATGCAGCCCTCGTTCTTGCCCAGGTAAGAGGCTATGCGCAGGGCAAAGCAGTTCTTGCCCAGAAGCACGTTCCCGCCGTATGCCGAATTTACCGAAATTATGGTATTTTCCTCGGGGAAGTGCATTATATACCTGTTTTCGGCCTCTACGTTGCACTTTGCGTGGAAACCCTTTACAAAGTCGCCGTGGGGGCCTATCGCGTCGAGCACCTTTTTGCCCACGCGCGTCATTATGCACATGTTAAGGACAACGTAGATGGAATCGGTCACTTCGATGCCGTAGCGGGCAAAGGGAGAGCCCACCACGCCCATGGAATAGGGTATGACGTACATCGTCCTGCCGCGCATGGAGCCGCGCGCGATCTCCGCGGCAAGCTCGTGCGCCTGTCTCGGATCCATCCAATAGTTGTTGGGGCCCGCGTCGTCGCGGTCGGCAGTGCAGATGAATGTGCGGTCTTCCACCCTCGCAACGTCGTTCACCTTGGTGCGGTGAAGGTAGCAGTCGGGAAGGAGACTGTCGTTGAGCTTTATCAGCTCGCCCGAATAAACGGCCTCTCTTCTCAGCTCGTCGATCTGCTTCTGGCTGCCGTCTACCCAGACGATGTAGTCGGGCTGGGCAAGGTCGGCGCTCTCTTCGACGAAGGCGAGAATTTTTTTATTTCTCGTAAGTGCCATTTTTCTTTTTACTCCTTATTTATTCCGAATAAAAAATTATCGTTCAAATTAATTATACTTCAAAATATATGCGAACGCAATTATTTTAAACATAAAAAATATTATTGCCGCCCCGTTAATTTCGTTTTTTTTCGTTTCCGGCCGTATTTTTGCGGATATTTGCCCTCTCCGCCGTGGCGCGGGCGCGGCCCCGCGCATGTCCGATCGTACGAAAAAATATTTTTTCCGTCCCGCCCGTGCGGCCGACGGGATAAAAAAGAGGCCCGCATCTTTGCCGCATGCGCCACGATGCGCCTGTTTGATGCAAAAAAAAACAAAATATTTTATGCCGCGCGGCAGTATATTATTTTACGCGGACGAATATCGTTACTTGACGTTGCGGGGTGGCTTATGGCCGGTTACATAAAAAACATCGCCGTGCTCAGGGGCATGGCGAGCGGATTTTCCGCCGACGGCGGCGCGCTTTCGGGGCTGGTAAAGGCCGAAAAATACGGCTCTTTTTTCCGTGCCGAAATTTCGCTTATAAATTTTGCCCCGCTGGAGAGCGGCAGGTACGTCGCCGCGGTGAGCGACGGCGAAAGGACGGTCGCGTTTGACGTCCCCCGCTTCGAGGGGGAGAGCGGGATAGACATCTCGTTCGGCTTTGCCGCGCTCGTGTGCTTCGTCGGCGCCGGGGTGGTGCCCGTTGCTTCGGCGGTGTGCGGCGACCTTTCGCGCGCCGTGGCGGTGTGCGCGCGGTATGTGGAGAGCACCGAAAAACCCGTGGGCGGTGCCTCCGCTTCGCGCTACGAAGACGAGGCCATCGCTGAGGAGAACTACTATGAATACGGTGAAGATATTAAAGGCGAAGGCGCTGTATGCGGCGGTAAAGAGCAAGAGGACGGGCGCGGCGTATGCAAAGATGAAGATGCTCGCGCTGTATGCCTCGGGCGGGAAGAGGCGCCCGACATGCGCCACGGAAGCCGGGGCACGGACCCCGGAGAATGCGGCGCGCCCGCGCGCGGAGGCGCGGGAGAGGACGGAAGAGCAGGCGGCAGAGCGGACGGAGCCGCGGGAGGAGAGGCCGAGCTTTCGCGTAAGCCGAACTTTTTCGGGCGGGTGCGCGAAGAGATAGAGCGGCTGCTCTCCGAGTATCCGCCCGAGCGGGGGCTGGAGGGGGCGGTGGAAAATTCCCGCTGGGCAAAAATAAGCTACGGCGAAAAAAGGCACTATGTGTTCGGGGTGATATACGAGGGGGCTTCCCCCGCATATGTGTGCTACGGCGTGCCCTCCGACGGCGGAGCCTGTCCCGAAAGCCTGCGCGGCATGGCGAGCTTTATCCCCGCGGGCGGCAAAAACGCAGGCTATTGGGTGATGTATCAGGACGCCGAAACGGGCGCCGCCGTAAAACTTTGCGACGGCTGAACTTTTTGCCCGCGGAACGCAATAAAATCTGTATTCTGCCCATACTGCGTGCATGAAACTTTCCGCCACGGTCTGCCTTATAAACCTCGTCGTTTTGGGCATATGCGGGGGAGTGCGCGCCTTTTCGGGCTTCGACCTGCTTGGTTTTCTGTGCTTCGGCAGCGTTGTGGCGATGCGTGCCTTTCTCGGCATATGCTTCGTTTCGGCGCTGTTCTGCCTGTACGCGCTGATAGCGTTCAGGCCGTTCCGGTGGCTGAGATAGCGCGCTTTTGCGCGCTTTTTTTTCGCGCGGAAGGGCAATTTTATAAAAGACCGACGCCGCCCGCGCAAACTTTGCGCGGGCGGCGTTCTACGTGAAACATACAAAATACGTCAAAAAAGGGCGGCATATATGCCGTTTTCAACGCGATCCGCGCGGGGGCGCAGGATCCGGCGTTTTTTGGCGGGCTTTTTAACCCCTCCGACTCGGCCATGCCTTGTCACCTCCCCTGTAGGGGAGGCAAGACTCGGCTCCCCTCAAGGGGAGCTGTCGCGCAGCGGCTGAGGGGTTACTCGGCTCCCCTCAAGGGGAGCTGTCGCGCAGCGACTGAGGGGTTACTCGGCTCCCCTCAAGGGGAGCTGTCACGAAGTGACTGAGGGGTCCCCGAGGCGGTCACCGAAGAATGTTTTCCAGGATCAGTTTGTCGAATTTTACGGGTTCGGCAAAGTCGCGCGGCAAAAAGGTCACGCGGTTGAACTTGGCGTAGTTGAAAATGTGCGTCTTTAAAAGTATGGGCGTGGCTACGTCCAGCTCCTCGCAGATATCCGCGAGGTATTTAAAAAAGTCGCTCCATTCAAATTTTTCCGTGCTCTCGTAAGTGGTCTGCCTCACTATCTTGTGTTCCTTTTCTATTCTGCCCCAAATTCTGAACATTATTTTCTCCGTATTTTTTATGCTAAAAAGTATACATTAAAAACCGCCGTTTGTAAACGTAATTTTGCCGTAAATAAATCCGTCGGAACAATTTTATTGCCCGACGGTCTACTCGTTTTCATCCAAGCCGATAAATTTTTTTCTTGACAACTTCGCCGCAAAATATTACTATATTATAAATAACCTTAAAGCCGCCGCGCGGCATGCATACCGCCGCGGCGCAGGGGGCAACATGGATAAGATAAAAAAGGATATACTCGCGCTGCTTTCGGAAGATTCGCGCATTTCGGCGGCAAGCATGGCCGCCATGCTCGGCGTTGAAGAGGAGCAGGTAAAGCGCGCCGTGGCGGAGCTCGAAGAGGGCGGCGTGATAGTCAAATATACCGCCATAATAAACGAAAACATCTCCGACGAGGAGAGGGTGGAGGCGCTCATCGAGGTAAAGGTGACGCCTCAGCGCGGGCACGGCTTCGATTCCATCGCCGCCGAGATCGCCGCCCATCCCGAGGTGAAGAACCTGTATCTCATGAGCGGGGCGTACGACCTCGCCGTAATCGTGGAGAGCGCCTCGTTAAAGGCCGTTTCGCGCTTCGTTTCGGAGTGCATATCCACATACGAAAACGTCATTTCCACCGCTACGCACTTCATACTCAAAAAATACAAGGTGGAGGGCGCGCTCATGGAGAACGAGGAGGGCGGCAGGCTGAGCATACAGCCGTAACCTGCCGCGCATGGCAATGAGAGATTTCGTGAACAGGCGTGCCGCCGAACTTAAACCGAGCGGCATACGCAAATTTTTTGATATAGTTTCGGAGATGAAGGGCGCAATTTCCCTCGGCGTGGGCGAGCCCGATTTCGTCACGCCGTGGAACATACGCGACGCCGCCGTGCGCAGTTTAAAGCGCGGGCTCACGCAGTACACGGGCAACAGCGGTCTGCCCGAACTGCGCGAAAACATATGCAGGTATTTAAAGGAGCGCTTCGGCGTCGGCTACGCGCCCGAACACACCATCGTCACCGTGGGCGCGAGCGAGGCGATAGATCTGGTGCTGCGCGCCGTGTGCGACCCGGGCGACGAGATACTCGTGCCCTCGCCCTGCTACGTCTCCTATGCGCCCCTCGTGTTCATGGCGGGCGGCGTGCCCGTGCCTCTGCACTGTTCGGCCGACAACGAATTTATCGTAACTCCCGAACTTATCGCAAACGCCTCCACGCCCAAGACCAAGGCGATCATCCTCGCCTATCCGAACAACCCCACGGGCGCGATAATGACGGGCGAGCAGCTCAAAGCGATAGTGCCCGAGATAGAAAAGCGCGACCTTCTCGTCATCTCCGACGAGATATATGCCGAGCTCACCTATACGGGCAGGCACGTTTCCATAGCCTCCATAGGCGGCATGGCCGAGCGCACCGTGCTGATAAACGGTTTTTCCAAGGCTTTCGCCATGACGGGCTGGCGCGTCGGTTTCGTGTGCGCGCCCGAAGAGGTGGACGAGGCGATGTTCAAGATCCACCAGTATTCCATAATGTGCGCTCCCCGCATGAGCCAGCACGCCGCCAACGCCGCCCTTACCGAGGGCTTTGCCGACGGCTTCGCCACCGTGGAGGAGATGCGCGAAGAGTATAAAAAGCGCGGAGGCTTCATGGTGAACGCCTTCAATTCGCTCGGGCTGAGGTGCTTTTCTCCCAAGGGCGCCTTCTACGTGTTCCCCTCGGTGGAGAGCACGGGGCGCGACGGCGAAAGGTTTGCCGAGGAGCTGCTGCGCCGAAAAAAAGTCGCCGTGGTGCCGGGAGACGCCTTCGGCGAGGCGGGCAAGATGCACGTGCGCTGTTCGTACGCCACGTCTATGGCGCAGCTTGCCGAAGCGATAGAGCGCATAACGGCATACGTAAAGGACATCGGGAGGTGAGGGTACGGCAAAAAAACTTCCTGTCGCCTGCACGGTGTTCGCCGCCCTCACGGGCGCGGCGGCGGTCTACGCCGTCATAACGGCCGTGCTCTTTTTGCCCGACTCGTTCGATATAAATTACGGCGGCGTCGCAGAGGCCATCGCCGGCGGGCTGGCCGTCGCCGTCGCGGTCGCGCTGCTGCTTGCGATAACGTTTGGTTTGTGCGCGGCCGTGCTTGCGTTTGCCGTTGTTTCGTTTGTGATGCTGCTTCGGGTCTGCCGCGGCGGAAGGTGCGGCAAAAAGACGGTCGCGACGCTGTTTGTTTCGCTCGCGGGGACCGTCGCGGCGCTTTTGGCGGGCATGTTCCTGTGCGGTACGAACGCCTCGCCGGCGCTTCTGTCGGCGGGGGTGGTGCTTGTCGTCGTCGCCGCCGCGGAAGGCGCTCTGCGCGTCGCATACGCCGTGCGCGCGATGCGCGCCCTCAAAGCGCCCGCATCGGACGAAAAGAAGATCGAGGGCGGCATATGCCGCAAATAACGGCGCAAAAGGAGAAGAAATGCAGGAACTTGACGAAAAAGATCTCGAGCTTTTGGAGGCGGCGCGCGCAGCCATAGCAAAAAATTACGACGGCGAGAGGTTCATGCACACCGTGGGCGCCGCCGTGCGCTGCGCCGACGGGCAGATCTTTACCGGCGTGAACGTGTATTCGGTGCACGGCGCGTGTGCCGAGCAGGTGGCTCTGGGCACGGCGCGTGTGCCGAGCAGGTGGCTCTGGGCGCGGCGCGTGTGCCGAGCAGGTGGCTCTGGGCGCGGCGATAACCCGGGGCGAACGCGATTTTGCCGCCGTCGTTGCCGTCCGCGGCCGCGACGGGGAGGAGATCTTGCCTCCCTGCGGCAACTGCCGCCAGATGCTGAGCGACTATGCTCCCGGCTGCATGGTCATACTCGGCACCGCCGAAGGCCCGCGCAAGGTGCCCGCGCGCGAGCTGCTGCCCTTTGCATATGCGGTGGAATAGGGCAAGCGGCGCAAAAATTTTGCTTTTGGCAAAAGATTTCGGCGAGCGCCGTTTTTGTTGACAAATCTGCGGCATAATTATATAATAGTAACCGTTGATCGTGGTTCCCGGCGTATTGTAAGTGCGCGGGGGATCACTTTTGTATTATATACCGCCATATCCGCGGCAAGGAGTAAAGGTAAAATGGCAGATCAGGTTTTTGAAATGACCCAGAAAAACTACGACGATTTGAAGAAGGAGCTCGATTATCTCGTAAAGGAGAAGAGGCCCGAGATCATCGAACGCATAGCCGAGGCGCGCTCCCACGGCGACCTTTCGGAGAATGCCGAATACGACGCGGCGAGGGAGGAGCAGCGCTCCAACGAGGGCAAGATAGCCGAGCTCGAATATCAGATAAAGAACGCCGTCATCATCGCCGAAGTCACCGACAATTCCTATGTTCATCTCAACAGCAAAGTGACGGTTGAGGACGAGGAATTCGGCGATACCGAAACGTATGTGGTAACTTCCGTCACCGACGTAGACGTAATGGAAAACAGGATAAGCAGCGAATCTCCCGTCGGCTCCGCGCTCATGCGCCACAAGGCGGGCGACGTCGTTACGGTCAGCTGCCCCGACGGGTCGTCGTATAAACTTAAGATCGTGGCAATAGCGTAAGAGTTACGCATTTTCACCGCGGGGTAACCCCTCAGTCACTTCGTGACAGCTCCCCTACAGGGGCGCCAAGTTATCCTCAGTCACTTTGTGACAGCTCCCCTACAGGGGAGCCAAGACTCGCCTCCCCTATAGCGGGAGGTGCCCGTAAGGGCGGAGGGGTTCTCGCCTCCCCTTCAGGGGAGGAATCAACGGAGGGGTTCCCGCCCGCATTTCGGGCGTTATCCCGTCAGGAAACGCGGTAAAAATTTATACGGCTCAAAAATAATCAAAAAGCGGCAAAACATGCCGGCAGATCAGAGGACATATGGACGAAAAGAACATCGCCCCTCTCACGGAACAAGAGGAAGAGGAGAGGCTTGCCGAACAGGCTAAAATAAGGCGCGAAAAGCTCGCAAAGCTCGCCGCCGAAGGCAAAAACCCCTAC
>CALVQA010000083.1 GCA_944354725.1 uncultured Clostridia bacterium | reverse complement strand
TGGTGTAGCCAGCAAGCTCCACCGCCGCCTTTTCTATGCCGTGCTGCCTGTCGTATTCGGTATAGGGCGACTGCATGTATATAGCAACGACGTCCTTACCGGCAACATCGGAGGTATTCTTGACGTCAACGGTGAATTCAAAGCCGCTCTCCGTCTCCGTCATTTCAAAGTTTTCGTATTCGAATTCGCTGTAGGAAAGGCCGTAACCGAAGGGATATGCGACCGTGTCTTCATAGTCGTACGCGCCCACATTGGAATTGCCCAAAACGTAGTCTTCATACCTCGTTTCATAATAGCGGTAACCTACGTATATGCCCTCTTGATAGGCTACGTAGTACTTGTTGTAAAGGCTGCCGTTGCCGCCGTATGTGAGCCCCTTTTCATCCGCGTTTGCATAGGAAGTGACATACATGTTCTGCATTGCGGGGGCAGAGAAGTTATCGTACGTATAAGTAGATACGAGCTTGCCGCTGGGATTTACCTTGCCGGCAAGGATGTCAGCAACGCCGTTTATGCCGCTTTCGCCGGGCAGTCCTATCCACATGCACGCGTCTATGCCGTAGTCGGCACCGCAGATATCGGCATCGAGGAAGTCAAGCTCCATAGAATAGCTGGTGTTGAGGATCACGACTATCTTTTCGATGTCGCCCGCGTCCTTGAGCTCCTTGGCCTTGGCGAGCAGCGCCTTCTCTTCCGCGGTCAGTTCCAAAAGGTTGCCCGTGCCGTCGCCCGAATTGAACCACGGCATGTCAAAGCCCTCGCCGCACACTCTGCCCAAAAAGATCACGGCCGCGTCGCCGTACTCTTTTACGGAATTCCATTCGGTCGCGGAGTACTCGTTTTGGGGAACTTCGTTTATTTTGAATGTGGTAAAGTCGGGAAGAACGTTGTTCAAAGAGCCTTCGCCGTCTTCGCGCACATACTTGCTGCCATTGCCCGAGGAATAGAAATCCCACATCGTGGGGTTTACTTTAAGCCCCGCCTGTTCCATTGCCGATTTTACGGTATTTTTGCCGGTAACGGAGACCGCGCCCGAGCCCGTGCCGCCCGTTATGAGGTCAACGGAAGTCTTGCCGAGCAGCGTCACCTTTGCGCCGTCCTCAAGGGGGAGCGCCCTGTTTGCGCCCTGCCCTTCGTTCATTAAAAGAACGGAGCCCTCCGCGCCTATCCTCTCCACTACTTCCTGCGCGTTTTTCATCTGCTCTTCGGCAGAGGAAGCGTCCTTTTTAAAGAAGTCCTCTCCCTTTTCGCCCGAGGTGGTGGAAGTTTCGGTATTGAAGAGTATGTGCACGGCGGGGGCAAACATGTTGCACACTATGGTAGCCGCGATGAACACGGCAAACAGCACCGCCAGCACAATGGTGAGCACCATATATAAATCTTTGCGTTTTTTGCTGAACATAGACTATCTCCTTTAAAGTTTTCCCCGAAATGCTTTGCGCAGATCGGGGAAATTTTTTTGCTTATTCTGCCGCCGTTATGCTTATTATCTGGGCAAACAGGTTGGGAACTTCGGCATCGAGCGTAGGTTCCTGTATGGTGACGGTGTAGCCGCCGCCGAACTGTTCGACAAAGGAATCTTTTGCCGCGGAATCGGAATCGGTCGCGGCGCCCTCTTCGGCGATGAGCTTATAGTTTTCCGTCATCTTCGCATTCCACTTTTCTGAGTTGAGCGTAAATATACCATTCTGTGCGATTTTACCGGATTCTGTACGAATAACCGTATCCGCAGCGCTGAGCGTAAGGTCGAGATGGGTGGTGTCGCCGTCGGCAGAGGCGGTCGAGGTGTATGTACCGGTGGTCACGGTAAAGTTGAGACCGCGGTTTTCAAAGTCGTCGCCGAAATAGTCCTGCTTATAGGTGAGCACGTAGGAATCGTCGGAGTAAGTTTCGAGCGTGTAGCTGTCAACTATCTTCCAGCCGAGGCCGTAAGCCATTTCGCTGTATTTGTGATAGGAATAAGAGCCGGTGAGCTTCTTATCCGAGCCGTTACATGCGGTGAGCCCTACGACGAGTGCCGACGCAAGTGCGGTTGCAAGTGCAACAGTTAAAATTTTTGCAAGTCTTTTAGCCTTCATAACAGTTTCTCCTTTTTTGCGTTTCCGCATTTGATGGCTGTATGATAGCACAGCTTATAAAAAACGGGAAAGCGAGAAGATGTCTATTTCGTCCATAAAGGCTATCACGTCGCCGTTTGCCATGCAGGTGAGCGTTATCCGATTTGCCTCGCACTGCAGTTTTTTTTGCGTTAAAAGCACGTCCAACGTGTCGTTGCCCGTCTTTACGTTGGTATCGTATATCATTATGGCGTTTTCTATCTGCGCTATCTGCCTTTCGGAGCCGTCCTCCCTCAGCCGCGCCACCTGATGCTTTAAGTCGTGGCACTTTTCGTTTATTATGTCTATGCTCTCTTTAGTAAGGCGGTACTGCTCGCGCTCCTGATGCAAGAGCTCGGATATGTGGGCGACCTGGTCGTGCATGCTGTCGTTGGCGTTAAGGCCGAAGTGCACAAAGATTATCAGCGCGCCGCACATTATGGAGTAGAGCGGCTGCACTATCATGGCGAGCAGCGTGCGGTCGGTATCGTCCACCGAAAGGCGGGAAAGGAATATGCACACCACCACCGTTATGATAAGCAGCAGCAGCTTTGCCCTGTCGTTGCCGCTGTACAGCGCCGTTTTAAAGTGCTTGCGTATGAGCAGAAAATAGAGCGGGACATAGACCGCCACTCGCGTAAGGATATACACGGCGGCGTCGTATATGTAGTTCCACGGCATATCCATGTAAGCGGAAGCTATCTGCATGAGCTGTGCGGCGTTCGCCGCCAAAAACTGCACCGCGTAGCCGACGGCGCATGCCGTGGCAAGGAACGCGGGCGTTTCTTTATATGAGAACAGCAGGCAAAGGTAAGTCATGCCCAATATTACTATATAATAGAATATCTTGAATACCGTATTTACGATATCGTCCGTCCCGCCGTATATAAAACTTTGACCAGTGGCGAGCGAAAAGGTTATTTCTATGAGTATAGTGATAAGCACGCAGGCGAGCGCACTGCCGAAAAAGCGCACGTGGAAATACATCCTCCGCTTAAACGACTTTGCGAGCATGAATTCCGCCGCAAGCATCTCTATCGCCATGCACGGGGTCATTATAAATGATACGAACAGTTCGTACTTCTCCGCCGTGACCGCGGCGAGCAGCGCCGTCATATAGTTCCCCCGAGATATTTTGCAAGTTCGGCAAAAAATCCCTTGCGGGCGTTACGGCTTATGGTAAGTTCCGTCCCGTCGGACAATACGACCGATCTATCTGCCTGCTTTACATGCGCCAGATTTACGAGGTAGCAGTTGGAACACATCACAAAATAGTCGCTCTTCAGCTCTTCCGCAAGTTTTTTCATCGTGCCGCGCGTGCGCACGCACCCTTCGGAAGAGTGGAATATGAGGTCGTGATTTATTACCTCTACACACATCAGCCCGGAAAGCGCTATGCGCTTGAACCCGCTCTTTGAAGAAATGTTGATGTACCTGTCCGTGCCGCGGTGTTCCAGCTCTTTCAGCACGCGCTCGAAGCGCATTTTAAAGCCTTCGTATTCCACGGGCTTTAATATGAAGTCGAAGGCGTTCACCTCGTACCCCTCCACCGCATACTGCGCAAGGTTGGTGACAAATACGATAAGCACCTTTTTATCCGTTTCGCGCAGCTTTTTGGCGGCGTCCATGCCGCTCATCAGCGGCAGCTGTATATCCATGAACAATATGTCGGCGTCGGCATGATAATTCTCGAGCAAGTCGAACGCATTGGGGAACACCTTTACTTCGGCGGCATAGCCGCGTTCCCCGCAGTACCTGTCTATATACGCGCACAACTTGTCCGACACCGCCTTTTCGTCTTCCAGAACGTATATCTTCATCCTTTCCCCTCATGTTTAAAGAAATGTTAGCTGCCACAGGCAGCACTAAGGGGCATGCCCCTTTGGAATCCGTTTTCTTAAATTATAGCACGCTTTATAGTATTTTTCAATATGTCTGCACGAAGTTTCTTTACCTCATGTCAGATAATGTAAAAGTTGAATTTGACTGCCGCACCCAAAATATTAAAAACAACACCGTTTAGCGCAATAAAACCCAAATGGCTGCAGCGTGTGCGTTTAAGTTATAAACAAGCGGCGGCTTTCAG
>CALVQA010000082.1 GCA_944354725.1 uncultured Clostridia bacterium | reverse complement strand
TTCAAACGGCTCTCTTTTTTGTGCTCTTTGTAACGGGCGTTTGCATGGCAAACAGGGCGGAGATCGCCGCCGCGGTGACGCTTGCCGCCCTGCTGGCCGCCGCGGGCGCTTTGAAGACGGCGGCGATTTTCTGGGCCAAGCCGGGCAACAAGGTGCGCGCCGTGCTCTATTCGGCGGCGTTCGCCTCCGGGCTGGCGCTGTTCGGCGCGCTGTGCTACTTCGTGTTTTCCAACATGTCGTTTTCCACCGTTTTCGATGCGGCGGGCATAGTGGCTGTGGCGTTGTTCGTCGTCGCGGCGGTGTGGGAGATAGTGTTGTGCGTGCTGGCGCTGGTAAAACTTATCGGCGGGCGCGAATGATGTCCGCATGAAACGTATGCAAAAGCGGGCGGCGAAAATTTCGCCGCCCGCTTTTTTTTGCGCCGTGCCTTATTCACGTCAGAAAGACGGCCGCACAGACGAGCGCCGCCGCCTGCCATAGCAGGCCGGCCGCGTTTACGAGAACGAACGCGGCCTTTTTCGTTTTGTGCCTGAAAAGTATCATGCCGAGCGTCCCGCCCGCGGCCCCGCCGAAAAAGGAGCACGAAAGCAACACTTTTTCGGGGATGCGCCATCTGTCTTTTACCGCTCGGCGCTTGTCGGCGCCGTACAGCAAAAAAGTCAGCAGCGACATCGCGCCGACGGCGGCGCACACGGCAACGAAGGCGTATCTTTCCATTGTTTGATATCCACGCGCTTGCGCGCTCCTTTATTTGAACAGGTTTTTTATCATGGTGCCCGCATACAGCACGGGCACTATGTCTATCTTGTCTATGTATTTTGTCATCGACTTCATGTTTTTCGCGGGCACGAACACCCGTTTGAAGCCCATTTTAACGCATTCGGCCACCCTCTTCTCGGCGTAGGAGACCGCCCTCACCTCGCCGGTGAGCCCCACTTCGCCGAACGCCGCCGTATACCTGTCTATCGGCTTGTCGAAGCGGGAGGAGGCCAGCGCCGCGCACACGGCGAGGTCGGCGGCGGGTTCGTTCAGGCGTATCCCGCCCATCACGTTGACGTATACGTCGAAGCTGCCGAGGTTCACGCCGCACCGCTTTTCGAGCACGGCGAGCAGCAGCGCGAGTTTGTTGTAGTCCACTCCGAGCGGCATCCTGCGGGGCTGCCCGAAGGACGTTGCCGATATCAGCGTCTGCACCTCCACGTTCATGCACCTGTTGCCCGTGCGCGCGGGGGTCACTACGGCGCCCGCCTCTTCGCCGCGGCTCTCGGAGAGGAATATGCCCGAATAGTCGGTCACGGGTATTATGCCGCGGTCGGTCATTTCGAACACGCCCACTTCCGAAACGTTGCCGAACCTGTTTTTCACCGAGCGCAGTATGCGGTAGTTCTCCTGGTTCTCCCCCTCGAAGTACAGCACGGTGTCCATTATGTGTTCCAGCACTTTCGGGCCCGCGAGCGCGCCCTCCTTGGTGACGTGCCCTATTATAAAAAAGGTTATGCCGCGGCTCTTTGCGATGCGCATCAGGCGGGAGGCGCATTCGCGTACCTGCCCCACGGAGCCGGAGGAAGAGGACAGGTCTTCGGTGTACACCGCTTGTATGGAGTCGATCACGCAGAATTCCACGCCGTCGAGCTCGCATTCGAGGCCGTCGAGGCAGGTCTCGTTCAAAAGCAGCATGCCGCCCGAGGAGAGCCCCAGGCGCTCCGCCCTCAGTTTTACCTGCGAGCAGCTCTCCTCCGCCGAAAGATACAGCACCTTGTGCTCCTTCGAAAGGTGGGCGGCTATCTGCGTGAGCAGCGTCGATTTGCCTATGCCCGGGTCGCCGCCTAAAAGGATGAGCGAGCCGCGCACGATGCCTCCGCCCGCTACGTTGTCGAACTCCGAAATGCCCGAAGAGGTGCGCTCGTAGGTCTTGTGCTCCACCTGCGCGAGGGGAAGTGCCCGCGGCAGGGCGCGCGCGGCGCTCTTTGCCGCCCCTGAGGGAGCGGGCCGCGCCGCCGGCTCTTCGGCCATTGTGTTGAATTTTCCGCACGAGGGGCACCTTCCCAGCCAGCGCGGGCTGACGGCGCCGCACTCCGAGCATACGAAAACGGTATTCGTCTTTGCCATAAAAACACCTTAAACTTCAATTGCCCCGCATGGCGGGGCAACGTGACTTTTCATATCTTTTTCAGCAATACCGCGGCGTAGGCGGCTATGCCCTGCCCTTCGCCCACAAAGCCCAGCCTTTCGCAAGTGCCGGCGGCTATCGCCGCGTCGCATTCGCGCAGGCCGCACAGCTTTGCCAGCGACGCGCGCATTTCGTCGATGTACGGCGCAAGGCGCGGTTTTTCGGCCTGCACCGTCACCGAAACGTTTGCGGGCGCATAGCCCTGTTCCGCGGCCATAGAGATCACCTGCTCCAAAAGCCTGCCGCTGTCGGCGCCCTTATAGCGCTTGTCGGTATCGGGGAAGTAGTGGCCTATGTCTTTCAGTCCCGCCGCCGAAAGCACGGCGTCCATTACGGCGTGCAGCACCGCGTCTCCGTCGCTGTGCGCCACGAGCGAGCTTTCGCACGGGATCTTTACCCCGGCGAGCGTTATAAAGTCGTCCAACCCGCCGAAGGCGTGCGTGTCGGCGCCGATGCCTATGCGGCATTCTCCGCCCGGGGAGAGCGGGGGGACGTCCCTTATGAAGTCCTCGCGGTAGGTGAGTTTGGTGTTGTGCCTGTCGCCCTCGAAAATGTGCGGCAGGCCTATATAATTTGCGTACACCGCGCTGTCGTCGGTGTATGCCACGCCGTCGTCGGCGGCAAGCTCGTACGCCTTCTTTATGTCGTCGGCGAGGAACCCCTGCGGCGTCTGCACGGCGTACACGGTGTCTCTTTTGGGCACGTCGGTTATGACGCCGTAGTATACCGACGCCATCGTGTCGGTCACGGGAGTGGCGCACACGGCGCTGCCGTATGCCTTCACCGTTTTAATGCAGTCGAGTATTATCTGCCCGGTCACGAAGGGGCGCGCGCCGTCGTGGATGACGACGATGTCGCCGGTGACCCTTTCGAGGGCCTTTTTCACGCCCGCGAAGCGCGTTTTGCCGCCGAGCACCGTTTCGAAGCCGAAGGGGGCACACAGCGCCTTTATCTCTTTATAGTCGGCCGCGGAGGCCGTTACTATGACTTCGTCGACTTCGGCGACGTCGAAGGCTTTCAGTGTGTGATACAGCGCGGGGGCGCCGTACAGCGAAGCGAGGAGTTTGTTTTTTCCGAACCCCGCGCGCTCGCCCGTGCCCGCGGCGCAGATTATTGCGCTTACTTTCATATTCCGTCCTCGATGTTCAGGATATTATTTCGTAGAGGGAGGAGGCGTCGTCTTTCTTCACGACGGGCCTTATGTCGAGCACGCGGAATTTCAGCGTGCCGCTCGCGTAAAGTATCTCCACTACGTCGCCCGCCTTTATCTCGTGCGAGGGTTTGGCGGCCTTGCCGTTTATAACGACTTTTCCCGCGGAGCATGCTTCCTGCGCGACGGTGCGCCTCTTGAGGATGCGCGAAACTTTTAAAAATTTGTCGATACGCATAAAATTACCCGGATCTGCGCCCGAACGCCTCGTCCGGGCGGCGTATTCGCCTCGGATCGGCAAAATACGGCATAAATTTATTGCAAAGTACGGAAAAGGCGCGGAAATCGCTTGACTTGTTTCCGCTCCCCATATATAATAGTACAATGTATTAAAATGCGGTATTGTCCCGTTTTGCCCTTTCCGGCGGGCAAAAACAGGCGGCCGCAGGTGTCCCGGCGCTCCGTTTTATCGGTTGCGACAGGCTAATTATATACCATAAAGGCGCGTTTGTAAAGCGGGGGCGCCAACAAAATGCGTTTTGGCAAAATTTTTTTGCGGGAACGCCTCCCGTGCCGGATATCCGCGGGCAACGAATCATCCGATTTTTTCCGGTGAAAAGATATATACGGATAATCGCTTTGTGATAGACGAAAAATAAGGCGTAAGCCAAAAGGAGTATTTATCTTTCAATGAATTTACCTGTTCACAAGTACGGCAAAACGGAAAGAAGAAAATTCGGCAAGATAAACGAGGTCATCGATATCCCCGACCTTGTGGAGATCCAGAAGGCCAGCTATGCTTCATTCATAAACGAGGGCATAGCCGAGGTCTTTGAAGATTTCTCGCCCATCACCGACTATTCCGACCACTATGAGCTGTATTTCCTCGACCACTGGTTCGACGAAAAGCCCAAGTACGACGAAAAGGAGTGCAGGAACCGCGACGCGACTTACGCCCTTCCCCTGCACGTTACGGTCAGGCTTGTAAACAAAGTAAAGGACGAGGTGATCGACCAGCCCGTGTTCATGGGCGAATTCCCTCTCATGACGGAGAGCGGCTCCTTCATCATCAACGGCGCCGAGCGCGTAATAGTTTCGCAGCTCGTCCGCTCGCCCGGCGTTTATAACGCGTCCGAGCGCGACAAGACGGGCAAGGAGATGTTCGGCACCACCGTCATCCCCAACCGCGGCGCGTGGCTCGAGCTCGAGCAGGACGCCCAGGGCGTTCTGTGGGTGCATGTCGACAGGAAGCGCAAGATATGCGCTACCGTCCTTTTGCGCGCCCTCGGCTTCGGCTCCGACAGGTCGATACTCGACCTCTTCGACGACGACAGGATGATAAAGGCCACCATAGAAAAGGACGCCACCAAGTCGGAATCGGACGGCCTCATAGAACTGTACAGAAGGCTGCGCCCCGGCGAGATACCCACCGAGGCCTCCGTCCGCCAGCACCTCAACAACCTCTTCTTCGACCCGAGAAGGTACGACGTGGTAAAGGTGGGCAGGTATAAGTTCAACAAAAAGCTCAACCTCGCGTACCGTCTCCCCGGCTGCAAGCTCGCCGAGGACATCTTCGATCCCGAAACGGGCGAGCTGATGGCAAAGGCAGGCGACGTCATGACCGAGGAGCAGTCTGTCGCCGTTCAGGACGCGGGCGTCAACGTGGCGTACGTGCTCGTCTCCGACCCCGAGCTGGGCGAGATAAAGCACAAGATAATCGCAAACAACACGGTGAACTTCAAGGCCGTTTCCGATAAGAACCCCAAGATGTTCGGCCTGTTGCCCACCATATATTATCCCAACTTCCTCTTCATGCGGCAGCTCGCCGAAGAGTGCCGCACTCAGTCGGTGGAGCAGGTGGCCGAAAAGTATGTGGATAAGATCAACGCCATATACTACGTTCAGGAAGTGCCCGAGACCGAGGACGAGAAGCCCGAGGAGAAGAAGAACAGGGAAAAGAGAAGGGAGATGCGCGTAAAGTTCGTCGCGGCGTGCAAGCTGTTCGACGCCCTCCTCTCCTCCGACAAGACCGAGCTCGACGCCGACGAGAAAAAGGCGATCAAGCCCCTCGTCGAAAAGCTCTGCCACAAGCACATAACGGTGGACGACATCGTGGCGGCCATCTCCACAAATATAGACCTTCAGTACGGCATAGGCACGATAGACAACATCGACCACCTCGGCAACCGCCGCGTGCGTTCGGTGGGCGAACTTTTGCAGAACCAGCTCCGCATAGGCATAGCAAGGCTGGAAAAGCTGATAAAAGAGCGCATGGCCACGCAGGACGCGATGGAGGTCACCCCTTCGGGCCTCGTGAACGTGCGTCCCGTTTCGGCTGTGATACGCGAGTTCTTCGGCTCTTCGCAGCTCTCGCAGTTCATGGACCAGACCAACCCCGCCGCCGAGCTCACGCATAAGCGCAAGCTCTCCGCGCTCGGCCCCGGCGGCCTCAACCGCGACAGGGCCACTTTCGAAGTGCGCGACGTGCATCACTCGCACTACGGCAGGATGTGCCCCATAGAGACCCCCGAAGGCCAGAACATAGGCCTTATCTCCTCGCTCGCCACCTTTGCCAAGGTGAACGAATACGGCTTTATAATGAGCCCCTACCGCAAGGTGGTAAAGGACGAGAACGGCGTGCCCACGGTCACCGATCACGTCGACTATCTCACCGCCGACGAGGAGGACAAGTACATCGTCGCTCAGGCCAACGAGCCCCTCGACGAGAACAACCATTTCGTGAATTCGCACGTCGGCTGCCGCCATCAGGATCTCATCACGCAGTATCCTCCCGAGAGGATGGACTACATGGACGTGTCGCCCAAGCAGCTCGTATCGGTCGCGACGGCGCTCATCCCCTTCCTTGAAAACGACGATACCAACCGCGCCCTCATGGGCTCCAACATGCAGCGCCAGGCGGTTCCCCTCATGAAGACGGAGTCGGCGATAGTGGCGACGGGCATAGAGGACGCCATAGCGCGCGATTCGGGCGTTCTCGTCACCGCGAAAAACGCCGGCGTGGCGGTGGGCGTTGCCTCCGACTGCATAAAGATAAAGACCGACAGCGGCTTTATCGACGAATACAAGTTAAAGAAGTTCGAGCGTTCCAACCAGGGCACCTGCCTGAACCAGCGCCCCATCATCAACACGGGCGACAGGGTGGAAGCCGGCGAGATAATCGCCGACGGCCCCGCCACCAACAACGGCGAGCTAGCGCTCGGCAAAAACATACTCATAGGCTACATGGAGTGGGAGGGCTATAACTACGAAGACGCCATCCTCATCTCCGAAAAGATAGTGCAGGACGACGTGTTCACCTCCATCCATATAGAGGAGCACGAGACCGAGGCGCGCGATACCAAGCTCGGCGAAGAGGAGATAACGCGCGACATACCCAACGTCTCCGACGACGCGCTCAAAGACCTCGACGAAAACGGCATAATCCGCATAGGCGCCGAGGTGCAGACGGGCGACATACTCGTCGGCAAAGTGACCCCCAAGGGCGAGACCGAGCTCACCCCCGAAGAGCGCCTTCTGCGCGCCATCTTCGGCGAAAAGGCGAGGGAAGTAAGGGATACCTCCCTCAAAGTCCCTCACGGCGAGGGCGGCATAGTCGTCGACGTAAAGGTGTTCACCCGCGAAAACAAGGACGAACTTTCGCCCGGCGTGAACAAGCTCGTCCGCGTGTATATAGCGCAGAAGCGCAAGATACAGGTGGGCGACAAGATGGCCGGCCGCCACGGCAACAAGGGCGTTATATCGCGCGTGCTGCCGCAGGCCGACATGCCCTTCCTTGCCGACGGCACTCCCCTGCAGATAGTGCTCAACCCCCTCGGCGTGCCTTCCCGAATGAACATCGGGCAGGTGCTCGAGGTGCATCTGGGCCTCGTGTGCAAACAGCTCGGCTGGAAGATAGCCACGCCCGTGTTCGACGGCGCGACCGAGCAGGACATAAAGCAGCTGTTTTCGGAGAACAACATCGTCAACCCCGAAGGCAAGGTAGACGGCAAGATACAGGTATACGACGGCCGCACCGGCGAGCCCTTCGAAAACAGGGTCACCGTGGGCGTGCAGTACATGATAAAGCTCATCCACCTCGTGGACGACAAGATCCACGCCCGTTCCATAGGCCCCTACAGCCTCGTGACACAGCAGCCTCTCGGCGGCAAGGCGCAGTTCGGCGGCCAGCGCTTCGGCGAAATGGAAGTGTGGGCGCTGGAGGCATACGGCGCGGCGCACATCCTTCAGGAGATACTCACCGTTAAATCGGACGATATAGTGGGCCGCGTAAAGACGTACGAATCCATAGTAAAGGGCAACAACATCTCCGAACCGGGCATCCCCGAAGCGTTCAAGGTGCTCCTCAAAGAGCTCCAGTCGCTCGCGCTCGACGTAAAAGTGCTCACCGAAAACAACGACGAGCTCATCATCCGCGAGTTGGACGAGGACGACGAGGCCATACCTACGGCCGCCGCCCGCGACGCGGAAGAGCGCGACAGGCAGGGCTCCGTGGAGGAATACGACATCTCGGGCAGCGACGACGAAGAAGAGGATATCGACATCGGCTCCATCTTCGAGGCGGACGACGACGAGGACGATTTCGCCGGCAAGGAGCTCTTCGGCGGGGACGATGACGACGACTTCGACGACGATGACGACAAGTTCTCGCTCTTCGACGACGACGAAGGCGACGGGGACGACGAACAGTAAAAGGGAGGTTGCAGTTAGATTATGTTTGAATTAAACGATTTTTGCTCGATAAAGATCGGCGTGGCTTCCCCCGAAAAGATAAGAGAACTTTCCAAAGGCGAAGTAACGAAGCCCGAAACTATAAATTACAGGACGCAGAAACCCGAACGCGACGGCCTCTTCTGCGAGCGCATCTTCGGCCCGATGAAGGACTGGGAGTGCCACTGCGGCAAGTACAAGCGCATACGCTACAAGGGCGTGATATGCGAAAAGTGCGGCGTGGAGGTAACGCGCTCCAAAGTCAGGAGAGAGCGCATGGGCCACATAGAGCTGGCCGCGCCCGTATCACACATATGGTATTTCCGCGGCGTGCCCTCGAGGATAGGCCTCGTGCTCGACATGAGCCCCAAGGCGCTCGAGCAGGTGATATATTTCGCCGCGTACGTCGTGATAGACCCGGGCACCGTTCCCACGCTCGAATACAAACAGGTAATAAACGATAAGGAACTGCTCGAAATAGAGGAAAAGTACGGCGACAGTTCGGTGACCGGCCTCAAAGTGGGCATGGGCGCCGAGGCCATACGCGAGCTGCTCATGGCGGTCGACCTCGACAAAGAGTGCGCCGAATGCAAGCAGATAATCGAAAACAACCAGGCGGGACAGAAGCGCGTAAAGGCGGTAAAGAGGATAGAGATATTGGAGGCCTTCCGCAAGAACAACCAGCGCCCCGAGTGGATGATACTCACGGTGCTTCCCGTGCTTCCGCCCGAACTCCGCCCCATGGTTCAGCTCGACGGCGGCAGGTTCGCCTCCTCCGACCTCAACGACCTGTACCGCAGGGTGATAAACCGCAACAACCGCCTGAAGAGGATGATGGAGCTTGGCGCGCCCGACATGATAGTCAAAAACGAAAAGCGCATGCTCCAGGAGGCCGTCGACGCGCTCATCGACAACGGCAGGCGCGGCAAGGCGATCTCCGGCCCCTCCAACAGGGAGCTCAAATCTCTCTCCGGCATGCTCCGCGGCAAGCAGGGCCGTTTCCGTCAGAACCTTTTGGGCAAGCGCGTCGACTATTCCGGCCGTTCGGTAATAGTCGTGGGCCCCGAGCTCAAGCTCTACCAGTGCGGCCTGCCCAAGGAGATGGCGATAGAGCTCTTCAAGCCCTTCGTCATGAAGAGGCTGGTGGAGAGCGGCCAGTGCCACAACATCAAGAGCGCGAAGCGCACCGTCGAAAAGGCCAAACCCTTCGTGTGGGACGTCCTGGAAGACGTTATAAAGGAGCACCCCGTGCTTTTGAACCGCGCTCCCACGTTGCACAGGCTCTCCATTCAGGCGTTCGAGCCGGTGCTCATAGAGGGCAGGGCGATAAAGATACACCCGCTCGTATGTACGGCGTTCAACGCCGACTTCGACGGCGACCAGATGGCCGTGCACGTGCCCCTCTCCATAGAGGCGCAGGCGGAAGCGAGATTTTTGATGCTCTCTTCCAACAATATCCTCAAGCTCTCCGACGGCAAGCCCGTTATGCAGCCCTCGCAGGACATGGTAATGGGCGCTTACTACCTCACGATAATAAGGCGCGAGGAGGGCAAGTTCTACCGCTGGAACGGCGACAGGTATGTCGAATGCGCCGAGGGCGACGAGGGCGCGGAAAAATACGTTCCCGGAGCGTATATCTCCGAGGACGAGGCCCTCATGGCATACCAGACCAAGTATATTCACATGCAGGACGAGATCTACGTCCGCAGGACCATAAAGATAGCCGACGAAAACTCGCCCTATAACGGGCAGACCGTGCAGGGCACGGTAAAGACGACCGTCGGCAGGATAATCTTCAACAACGAGATGCCCCAGGATCTCGGCTTCGTGGAGAGGAAGAACAGGGAAGATTACTTAAAGTACGAGATCTCCTACGACTTCCTCGGCTCCAACGTGGCCGTCGGCAAAAAGCAGCTCGGCAAAATAGTAGAGCGCTGCTTCAAGACGGGCGGCGCGCCCAGGGCCGCCGACGTGCTCGACAAGATAAAGACGCTCGGCTACAAATATTCCACGATAGGCGCGATAACCACATCGGTGTTCGACATGCACATACCTTCCGAAAAGAAGCAGATAGTGGAGGATACCGAGCAGAAGGTGTTCCAGATAGAGCGCAAATACCTGCGCGGCCTCCTCAGGGAGGAAGAGCGCTACAACGCCGTTATAAAGGCGTGGGACGACGCCACCGACGAGGTGACCGACGCGCTCAAAAAATCGCTCGACAAGTTCAACCCCATATGGATGATGGCAAACTCGGGCGCGCGCGGCTCCATCGACCAGATGAAGCAGCTCTCCGGCATGCGCGGACTGATGGTAAACCCTCAGGGCAAGAAGATAGAGGTACCCGTTAAATCGTGCTTCAGGCAGGGCCTCTCCGTTCTCGAATACTTCATATCGTCGCACGGCGGCCGCAAGGGCCTTGCCGATACGGCGCTCAAAACGGCCGACTCGGGCTACCTCACCCGCCGCCTCGTAGACGTCTCTCAGGACGTCATCGTGCGCGAAGAGGACTGCATGGCGGGCTCCAAGAAGCCCCGCGGCATGGTAGTAAAGGCCATAATAGGCCCCAACGGCGAAGTTATAGAGGGCCTGGAGGACAGGATACAGGGCAGGTTCGTTGCCGAGGACGTGCTCGATAAAGACGGCAACGTAATAATAGGCCAGAACGAATTCGTCACCGACGAGATCGCCAAAAAGATAGTTGCCGCAGGCATAGAGCAGGTATCTATCCGCTCGATATTCAGCTGCAACTCCCGCTACGGCGTGTGCGCAAAGTGCTACGGCAAGAACATGGCTACCAACACGCCCGTTCAGGTGGGCGAGGCCGTGGGCGTAATAGCCGCGCAGTCGATAGGCGAGCCCGGCACGCAGCTCACCATGCGTACCTTCCATACGGGCGGCATAGCCGCCACCGGCGACATCACTCAGGGTCTTCCCCGCGTAGAGGAGCTCTTCGAGGCGCGCAAACCCAAGGGCTGCTCGACGCTCTGCGAAGTTTCGGGCATCGTCTCCATCGACGACAGCGACAATCTCAAGCATATATCGGTTCGCGATTCGGTGACGAACGAGGTGAAGAAGGAGTATACGTTGCCCTTCAATGCCGAACTCAGGGTAAAGAACGGCGACAGGGTAGAGCCCGGCACCGTTCTGAACGCCGGCTCGGTATATCCTCAGGATATCCTCCGCATATCGGGCGTGAAGGGCGTTCAGGACTATATCCTCGAACAGGTACAGTCGGTATACCGCTCTCAGGGCGTTGACATCAACGACAAGCACGTAGAGATAATCGTGCGCCAGATGCTCAGGAAGGTAAGGATAGAGAGCGCGGGTTCCACCGACCTTCTGCCCGGCGAAACGGTCGACATGTTCGCCGTGGAAGAGGCCAACCGCAAAGCCATAGAGGCAGGCGGCACCCCCGCCCTTCAGAAGCGCGTGCTGCTCGGCATAACCAAGGCGGCGCTCTCCACCGAGTCGTTCTTGTCTGCGGCCTCCTTCCAGGAGACGGCGAGGGTGCTCACCGACGCCGCCATAAAGAACAAGGTAGACCCTCTCATGGGCCTCAAGGAAAACGTCATCATAGGCAAGCTCATTCCCGCGGGAACGGGCGTAAAGGAGTACAAGAACATGTCGCCCGTGATAAATCCCGGGTACAACAGCGTCGTGGCTCCCGGCGAGGATATCGCCAACAAATAAGCAATAAGGGGCGGGTATATCCCCGCCCCTTTATCGGTTTATGAATATCAGCGAAAGGGCCTCTGGCGCGGCAGCCGCGCCAGAGGCCCTTAAAATATATGGTTCGATTTATCCTCGCTTTCGCGCGGCGGCGGTGCGCTGTCAGTCATTTGCACCGCTGCCTGCGCTGTACGCGCACGAACATGTATGCCGCGGCAAATCCTGCGGCAAACAGCACCGCGCCGAGAACGAGGGCGGGGCCGAACCGCTCTCCGCCCGCCCAGGACAGGTATTCGGCGTATATTTCCGGGTTGAAGAACATGGTAGCGACAGAGCCTGCCGCAAGCCCTGCCACGGCGTGGAAAGTTGCGGCGCGGCAGCGTTCCAAAAGGTACGACATCAGTTTGGCAAAGCACAGCAATCCCGCAACAAAGCCCGCTATAAGGCAGGCATATACCGCAAATATCTCGGGACAGGCCTGCCAGTATTCGGCGCTCACCGACTGCACGAGCGGCACATAGTGCCCCGTAGACATCAATAGCGATGTGGCGCTGAGGCCGGGGACGAGCTGGGTGACGGCCACCGCAAAGCCGAGCAGCAGGTATATCGCGTAGTCGTATGCGGCGGGCGAAGAGAGGTCGGCCTCCCCGCCGCCCGCAAAGACAGCGACGAGCGAAAGCGCCGCAGGCGCCAGCGCGCCGAGCGCGAACAGCGCCGTGCGGAACGGAGTGTGCCGCTCGCTTCTTATCTCGTCGTATACGGCGGGGTATGCGCCCGCCATGAGCCCCGCGAACAGGGCGACCACGGCAAACAGGGCGGCGCCGAGGAGCAGCTTTACCCCGAAGAACCCCGCGACGAACCCCGCCGCCGCGCCTGCGGCTATCGGCAGAAGGAATATCGCGCACCGCCTGAAGTCCTTGAACAGGTTGCCCACCGCATAGAGCAACTTTTCGTATAGTTTCATTATTATGGCGAGCGCCGAACCGCTCACGCCGGGAATTATTACGGCAAGCCCTATAAATGCGCCGAGCAGGCCGCCACGCGCCGCTTCCTTTGCGTCGGCATAGCCGTTTTTCGGCAGCAGGACCTCGCCTTCGCCCCTATGTTCGGGGCGATCGGGCCCGCCGATATTTTCGCCGCCGCCGTTGCCCGGCTCCGGTATTCTTTCGCTTTCGGTAAAGCCGCCGTCGTTGCGTTCGCTCATAATGCTCCTTTTTGTTTGTCTTGTATCCGCGTCTGCAAATTTGCGCATATAAATTCTATCACATGCGCGCCGCGCTGTCAAACGCAAGTTATAATTATGCTCTTTCCCGCCGGTTTAGCCTTGTTTTGCACATGATTTCGGAATTTTGCTTGACATGGCGGCCTCTTTAAAATAAAATATAAAAAATGCCATAGCGCGTGCAGGTACGCCCCGAAAAGATACGGGCGTTCAATAGGGAAGTCTGGGCCGATTGCCCCGCAGCCCCCGCTGCCGTTCGGGCGGTGCCGCTTTTCACTGTGGTTGCCACGGGAAGGAAAGCGGCGGAAAACGCCGCCCTTTTAAGCCGGAAGACCTGCCTCACGCGCCCGTGTTTTGCCTTCCGAGGGGATGCGGAGGAGCGGACCGAAGTGTGCCTGCAGGGTTCTGCCGGCAGTCGTTTTGCGTTGCGCTTTTATCTCCCGAAGATAAGAGCGCCGTTTTCTTTTTAAGGCAAATAAATGTATTTCGCAAAGTTATATTTGCGTATTATGGCTGTTTTTGTGTGTTTTTGCAATGTTATATTTGCAATACAACGATGAAATATTTTATGTGAGGTCTGTGTTATGAAAAGATCGTTGGCTTTGATCTCCGTTGCCGCCGCGGCCTGTGTTGCGGCGCTCTCGCTTGCCGCATGCACCGCAAAGGGCTATGCCGCCGAATACGTGCTCGACGTGAACGGCAAGGAGCTTCTGGTATTCACCGCCCCCGAGATAACGGGCGAGGTGTCGGTGCGCGACTACTTCGACGGGCTCGTCGGGGAGGGGAAGATCACCTATACCATTGACGACGGCATGATCGTATCCGTAAACGGCACTGAGAACGTTTCCGAAGGCTCGTCGGGCACATATTGGATGTTCTATACCGATCTTGTCGAGCTCGACGGCGTCACCTATGCCGATACCGCGTATACATACGAATATGAGGGCAAGACGCTCGCGAGCTTCGTATACGGCGTAGAGGAAATGCCCGTCGTCGAGGGCTATGTATATGCGGCCGTATATGAGCGGATCTGATCATGCCTGACGGCGGTAACGGGCGTTCGCCCTCAAAAGATATCGCCGCGGCGGCGGTGATGTGC
>CALVQA010000081.1 GCA_944354725.1 uncultured Clostridia bacterium | reverse complement strand
TCGTTGCGATAGTCGGCGCCGTGCTCTTCAGCAGCGGCAGCGTGGCCGCGCTCTCGCTGTACAGCGTGGCAAACGGCGGCAACGGCGGGCTCACCGCGCACGACGTGGCGCTGCTCATCTCGTTTCTAACGCTCATCCGTTCCTTCAACCAGCCCGTGCAGCAGGTCACGCAGCAATTCAACGCCATAGTTATGGGCCTTGCGGGCGCGGAGAGGATATTCGAGATATTCGACGCCCCGCACGAAGATCAGGGCGGCGACGTCACTTTGGTGTACGGCGAGGGCGGCATAGAAAAGTGGAGCTGGAAAAAGCCCGAAAAAGACGGCTCGTTCTCTTATATACCTCTGCGCGGCGATATACGCTTCATAGACGTAATATTCGGCTATACGCAGGAAAAGATCATTTTAAAGGACATATCGCTGTATGTAAAGCCCGGCCAGAAGATAGCGTTCGTGGGCGCCACCGGCGCGGGCAAGACCACCATCACCAACCTTATAAACAGGTTCTACGATATACAGTCGGGCTCTATAACCTACGACGGCCTCGATATCAAGAGCATAAACAAAGACGACCTGCGCCGCTCTCTCGGCGTGGTATTGCAGGATACCCACCTGTTCACGGGCACGGTGATGGACAATATCCGCTACGGCAGGCTCAGCGCCACCGACGAGGAGTGCATAGCCGCGGCAAAGCTTGCCAATGCCGACTATTTCATATCTCACCTTCCCGAGGGCTACAACACCATGCTCAAGGGCGACGGCGCCAACCTCTCGCAGGGGCAGCGCCAGCTTCTCGCGATAGCCAGGGCCATGGTCTCGGAGTGCCCCGTGCTCATCCTCGACGAGGCGACCTCGTCGATAGACACGCGCACCGAAAAGCTGATAGAGCAGGGCATGGATAAACTTATGGAGGGCAGAACGGTGTTCGTGATAGCGCACAGGCTCTCCACCGTGCGCAACAGCCATGCCATAATGGTGCTCGACCACGGCCGCATAATAGAGCGCGGCACGCACGATCAGCTCATAGCGCAGAGGGGCATGTATTATCAGCTCTATACCGGCGCCTTCGAGCTGGAGTGAGCGGCATTTGTATTTGTCCGTTCTGTAATTAAAGCGATGCGGCCGTCCCGCTTTCCGGGACGGCCGCGTTTCGTCGTTCATATCGATATTATCGTTTTGCCGCGGCGCTTTGCGTATTCGAGCATGCTGAACGCGCCCCCGCGGGCATGCTTTACATACGCGACGACGATGTCGGCCTGTTCTATCATCCATCTGTTTCGCCGCGCTATGCAGAGGCGGTAGGGCACGTTCTCCAAAGGGGGATAAACCGTGCCGTCGAACAGCGTCATCGCCTGCGCCATGGAGCGCGCATGGCTTTCCGTTATATACGGCGTTACGAGGAGGTTTTCGCATCGCACGTCTTTAAAAAGCGCCCTGGCGGCGTTCACCGCCCTTGCCGCCATAAAGTCGAACTGCCCGTATCCTCCGCAATAGAACGTAAGGCTGTCGCCCCGCTCGGCCCGTAAAAATATCTCGCGGACGGCCTTTTCGAGCTCTTGTTCCGCGGTGCTCCCGCGCGGGATGCTGCGGTGTCCGCAAAGTGTAATTTTCATGGCTCAATTATAATATCAAATCGGCAAATTCGCAAGTAAACTTTGATATATGTATAAGTAATTATAGTAAATTTTAAAGTCGACTTGCGCTAAACTAATAGTACACTTAACTTTCGGGGTGGGCTATGGTTGATCCGCGCAGGCGAATAGACGAGTTGCGTATAGAGAGGAATATGTCGCTTTCTCAGATGGCGAGGGCGATAGGCGTTTCCGATACGTCGGTGTACAACTGGTACAATCAAACAAATTCCATGCCTACCGTCCGCGTGCTCGAGAGGGCATGCCAGCTGTTCGGCGTCAGCATGGCCGAGCTGTTCAGCGATTCGGAGTACGACAAACTCACTCCCGAGCAGCTCAAGCTGCTCGATCTTTTCGGCAAGCTGAACAAGGTGCAGCAGGAGAGCATGCTTAAAATCATAGAAAGCATAGTGAGTTCGGTATAGTACAACCTTGCAAAAACATAAGCTATTTTCTGTAGACGATACAGGAGGCGGCTTATGTTTTTTGATTTTTTGAGCCTCATTTTCGGCAAAGTGTTTTTGTTTACCGGCCTCGTGCAGGGCAAGGGTTCGTTCCCCAAGCCGCTCCCGCCAGAGGAGGAGAAAAAGTATCTTGCCGCGGCCCGCGCGGGCGACGCCGAGGCGAAGAACATACTCATAAGGCACAACATGCGGCTGGTGGCGCACATCGCAAAAAAATACAGCGGTGCGGCGGAGGCCGACGACCTCATCTCCGTGGGCTCGATAGGCCTCATCAAGGCGATAAACACATATAAAGAGGGCAAGGGCACGCAGCTTGCCACATATACTGCCCGCTGCATCGAAAACGAGATCCTCATGCTCATACGCATGGGCAAAAAGCATAAGAACAATCTATCGCTGTCGGAACCTGTGGGCGTGGATAAAGACGGCAATGAACTCACGCTCATAGACCTGCTCTCCGAGAAGGAAGAGAGCGTGTTCGCAAGCGTGGAGAGGTCTATCCGCCGCGAAAAGTTCGTAAAGCTGCTGAGCGCCATACTCACCGAAAGGGAATTTGCCATAATATGCATGCGCTACGGCCTTCTGGACGACGACCCCGAGCCTCAGCGCGAAGTGGCGAAAAAGCTCGGCATATCGCGCTCATACATATCGCGCATAGAAAAGCGCGCCATAGAAAAGGCGCGCAAAAAGCTGAACAAAGAAGATTTTTTTATCGATTGATCGGATGCGGAACGGGCATCTCGTGCGAACGGGCAACGCCGCAAGGCGGCCGCGTGCCGCCGGCGCGGGCCCCGACCCGCTCACTGATGCGGCAATATGTTTTTAAAGGGCGGTTTGCCTGCGGGCGGGCCGCTTTTTTATTGCATTTTTTTAAAACAGATGTTAAAATAAACGGGTAAATAAATTATAAGGAAAAACTGTTATGGGTATTTACGAAGAACTCAAAGCGCGCGGCCTCATCGCGCAGGTCACCGACGAAGAGGAGATACGCGAGCTGATAAACGGCGGCGGCGCCCGCTTTTATATAGGTTTCGACCCCACTGCCGACAGTTTGCACGTCGGCCACTTCATGGCGCTCTGCCTCATGAAGAGGTTGCAGATGGCGGGCAACAAGCCGGTGGTGCTCGTCGGCGGCGGCACGGGCCACATCGGCGATCCCTCCGGCCGTACCGACATGCGCACCATGATGACCGACGAGGTGATAAACCACAACTGCGATTGCTTCAAAAAGCAGATGGAGCGCTTTATAGAATTCGGCGAGGGCAAGGCGGTCATGGTGAACAATGCCGACTGGCTGTTAAAGCTCAACTACGTGGAGCTTTTGCGCGAAGTGGGCGCATGCTTCACGGTAAACAACATGCTGCGCGCCGAGTGCTACAAGCAGCGCATGGAGAAGGGGCTTTCGTTCTTGGAGTTCAACTACATGATAATGCAGGCGTACGACTTCTGGTACCTGAACGAGCACTACGGCTGCAACATGCAGTTCGGCGGCGACGACCAGTGGAGCAACATGCTCGCTGGAACCGAGCTGATAAGAAAGAAGAGCGGAAAAGACGCATACGCCATGACCATAACGCTGCTTTTGAACAGCGAAGGCAAAAAGATGGGCAAAACGGCAAAGGGCGCCGTATGGCTCGACGAAAACAAGACTTCGCCCTATGAGTTCTATCAGTATTGGCGCAACGTAGACGACGCCGACGTTATGAAGTGCATAAGGATGCTCACGTTCATCCCGCTCGACGAGATAGAGCGCATGGAGCAGTGGGACGCTTCGCGCATAAACGAAAAGAAGGAAGTGCTTGCGTTCGAGCTGACCAAGCTCGTGCACGGCGAAGAAAAGGCCCAAAAGGCAATGGCGCAGGCCAAGGCCGCGTTCGGCGGCGGCGGCGAACTGCCCGAAGCGGAAATTTCGGTGGAGGTGCCCGCGATAATACCCGTCCTCGTTGCGGCAAAGCTGTGCTCCTCCAACGGCGAGGCGAGAAGGCTTATTCAGCAGGGCGGCGTTTCGATAAACGATGACAAGGTCACCGATATAAACGCGCCCGTAAAAAGCGGCGACGTCATTCACAAGGGCAAAAAACAGCATATCAAGGTAATTTTGAAGTGACCGGGTATCTGTCGGTGAGCGGGGAGCATGTCACCGAAAAGGTGATAGAGCGTTCCCGCTTTATCACAACTTCGGCGCACGCGGAGGGCGAAGAGGAGGCGCGCGCCTTTATCGCCCGCGTTTCGGGCAAGTTTAAAGACGCCACGCACAACTGCTATGCTTTTATAGCCGATGCGTTTGGCAATTCGCCCCGCTTTTCCGACGACGGCGAGCCCGGCGGCACGGCTGGCATGCCCATTCTTGACGTGATAAAGAACAAAAAACTTTATTGCACGGCGGTGGTGGTAACGCGCTATTTCGGCGGCATAAAGCTGGGCGCGGGCGGCCTCGTGCGGGCCTATTCGGGGTGCGCGGCAGAGAATTTGGACGGCGCCGATAAGCTGATGTATCTTCCCTGCGAAGAGAGCGCGTACACCGTGGACTACGGCAGCGTGGATATCTTGAATCGCTACTTTTCTCAAAACGACTGCGAAGTGAAGGACGTAGAGTATTCCTCCGACGTGACCTTTACCGTCGCCGTAAAAAAGGAGCTGGCCGAAAAATTCAATGCCGCGATATTTGACAGGCTGAACGGCAGGATCGGGATAGAGAAACTGCGCGAATTTGTGTGCGGCTTTAAGCCGTAGTGCCGTTTGATTCGGCATGGGTGCGGGTGGATTATGAAGATACAGATATGCGGTTTTTCGGGCAGCGGCAAATCTACGCTCGCCCGCGCGCTCGGCAAAAAGTATGGTTGCCCCGTGTTGCACATGGACGGCGTGCATTGGTACGGCGACTGGCAGTGCAGGAGCGATGAGGAAAAGACCGGGACGGTAAACAGGTTCCTCTCCGAAAACGATTGTTGGGTGATAGACGGCAACTACACGGGCATTTGCCCGCAGCGTTTTTCCGACTGCGACCTGCTTGTACTTCTCTTGTTCGACCGCTTTTATTGCTTTAAAAATTGCCTTTCGCGCTATAAAAAGTATAAGGGCAGGCCGCGCCCCGACCTTCCATGCGGCGAAAAGTTCGATCCTGAGTTCGCGTGGTGGATACTGCATGCGGGGCGTACGCGCAAAATAAGGCAAAATTTAAAAATGCTTGCGGCAAACGCAAAGTCGGCGCTCGTGTTCACGTCGCGCCGCGCGTTTGAAAAATGGCTCGAAGCCGAGGGCATCGCCCTCGGCCTCGATGAATAACCGCGCAAAACGCGCCATAAAAAAGATGCGCCCTTTTTTAAAGGGCGCGTTTTTTATTTTATCTCTCTTATCCAGCCTGCGGGCGCCTCAACGGTGCCCATCTGAATGCCCGTCAGAGTATCGTACAGCTTCTGCGTTACGGGGCCCATCTTCTCCATGCCGGAAGGAAGGTCGATCTCGTTGCCGTGGTCGAATATCTTGCCCACGGGCGAAATGACCGCCGCCGTGCCGCACAGGCCGCATTCGGCAAAGTCTTTCACCTCTTCGAGCGTCACCTGCCTGTGTTCCACTTTCAGGCCCAGGTAGTGTTCGGCCACGTAACATATCGAGCGCCTCGTTATCGAGGGCAGAATGGAGTCGGAGAGGGGCGTGACGACGGTGCCGTCCTTTGTTACGAAAATAAAGTTCGCGCCGCCCGTCTCTTCAACAAAAGTGCGCGTTGCGGGGTCGAGATACATGTTTTCCTCAAACCCGTTGTTGTGCGCGTCCACTATGGCGTGCAGGCTCATCGCATAGTTGAGGCCCGCCTTTATGTGGCCCGTGCCGCGGGGGGCGGCCCGGTCGAAGTCGGAAACGCGTATCACTATGGGCTTTACGCCCTCTTTAAAGTAGGGGCCGACCGGCGTTGCAAACATCCTGAACTGATAGTCTCTTGCGGGCTTTACACCTATGACTTCGGAGGAGCCGAACATGTACGGCCTTATGTACAGGGTCGCGCCGCTGCCGTAGGGGGGGACGTAGTCGCGGTTTGCCGCAACCACTCTGTCGACCGCTTCCAAAAACCTCTCTTTGGGGAATACGGGCATCTCCAGCCTTGCGGCGGAGGCCTCCATCCTCTCGGCGTTAAGGTCGGGGCGGAAAGTTACGATCTTGCCGTCGGCGGTGGTGTATGCTTTAAGTCCCTCAAAGCAGGTCTGTGCGTACTGCAACACGCCCGCGCATTCCGAAAGCACCACCTTATCGTCCTCCGTGAGCCTGCCATCGTCCCATTTGCCGTTTTTATAGTCGCTTACATAACGGAAAGGGGTCTTTATATAGCCGAAGCCGAGATTTCCCCAGTCGAGATCTGCGCCCATTTTAAGCACCTCGTAGATAAACAAATTTTATTACACATAATTATACAACTGTGCGGGGGCAATGTCAAATGTCGATTGACAAAAAAATGCGCCGTGTGTTAAAATGGCAGTGTAAAAAACAACGCTTGCGCGAGGGAGAGCCATGCCGGAGATAACATCCGTCCAACCGCAAAAAAAAGATAAAAACAGGTGCAGCATATTCATCGACGGCAGGTTTTACTGCGGGCTCACGCTGGAGGCGGCAATTAAATACCGTTTAAAGGCGGGCATGCACATAGAGGAGAGCCTGTTAGACGAGATCCAGCTCGAAACGGAAAAGAGCACCGCGCTCGACAAGGCCCTCACCCATATCTCCGCATCCATGAAAACGGAGAGGCAGATAAAGGATTTTCTGGCTGCCAAGGGCTATACGGGGGCGGTGTGCGAATATGTTCTCGAGCGCATGCGGCACTACGGTTTTTTGGACGATTACGCCTACTGCAAGGCCTATATCGGCAGCGTGAGCGGGCGTGGAAAGCGCATGCTCGAGGCCGACCTCATAAGGCGCGGCGCCGACAGGAGCGCGATAGAGCGCGCCCTTTCGGAGACGGATGAGGACGAGGATGGCGCCGCTCGCCTGGCCGAAAAGTATATGCGCGGCAAGGAGCGCACCCGCGAAAACATGTATAAGGCGGTGAAATATCTCGTCGCGCGGGGATACGGCTACGACGTCGCCCGCAGGGCCGCCTGCGTTTCGGAGGACGGCTATGAGGATAATTCGCCTTGACGAGTGCGAAAGCACCAACGAGTATATAAAGCGCTCGCGCCTTTCAGGCGACGCCTGCGTCGTGGCGCGCGTGCAGACGGGCGGCAGAGGCACGAAGGGCAGGAGCTTTTCGTCGCAGGCGGGGGGAGTGTATGCCTCCTTTGTGCGCGAGTACGGCAACTTTCCCGCTGCCGACGCCTTTAAAATAATGATAGACGCATGTACGGCGGTGTGCCGCACCCTGCAGGGCTTCGGCCTTTCGCCCGTGGTGCGCTGGCCCAACGACGTGCTCGTCGGCGGGCGCAAGATAAGCGGCACGCTCATAGAAAACACCCTTTCGGGTGAGCTCATAGCGCGCTCCGTCGTCGGCATAGGCATAAACGTCAACAATCGTCTGCCCGCCGAACTTTCGGGCATTGCCACGGCCATGTGCGAATGGCCCGGCGGCCCGTTCGACGAGGAACGCGTGTTCGGAGCGCTGTGCGAAAACATGAGCAAAAGTTATTCTGTCGCCGAATATAAGCGGTATATCGACTGGCTGGGCAGTGAAATAATTTTAAAGAGGGAGCGCGACGAAGCGGCTGTCGCTCTCGACATTGCCGAGGACGGAAAACTTGTATGCGCGTCGCACGGGACGATATTTGCGGTGAGCGCGGCAGAGGTCGGCCTTCGGCTGAAAGACAACAATAAACAGGGGTGAGAAAATGCAGAAAATTTTGACCGTCGCGCAGATGCGCGCCGCCGATGAATACACCATAAACACGCTCGGCATACCGTCGAGAGAGCTCATGGCGCGCGCAGGACGTGCGCTTGCCGAGGAAACTGCCGAGATCGCCGCGGGCGGGGAAGTGCTCGTCGTCTGCGGTTCGGGCAATAACGGCGGCGACGGGTATGTGTGCGCGCAGGAGTTGCTGCGACGCGGCTATCATGTAAAGGTATATGCCTGCGGCGACAAGCTTTCGCCCGACTGCGAGCGCGAAAAACTGCGCTACACGGGCAAATATGCGTCGAAGATAGAGGGCGACGTGGTAGTCGACTGCCTGTTCGGCACGGGGCTCGGCCGCGAGGTCACCGGCGAATATGC
>CALVQA010000080.1 GCA_944354725.1 uncultured Clostridia bacterium | reverse complement strand
CTGCGGGAATCGAGCGCGCCCGTCGGTTCGTCGGCGAGAACGAGCGACGGCGACGTCGCCACCGCCCTCGCGCACGCCACGCGCTGGCGTTGACCGCCCGAAAGCTCGGCGGGAAATTTTTTGAGCTGATCGGTAACGCCGAGCGCCTCGCTCACCTGCAGGACCTTTGCCTTGGTTTCGGCCGCCCCCACCTTTTTTAAGTTGAGCGGGAGGGCGATGTTCTCTTCCACGGTCAGGGTATCCAGCAGATTGTATTCCTGAAATATGAACCCGAGCTTGTCGCGGCGGAAGTCGGCAAGTTCCCTCTCTTCGAACGAGGAGACGGGCACGCCGTCCACTACGATCTTGCCTTCGGTGAGAGGTTCTATCGTGGCGACGACGTTGAGGAGGGTGCTCTTCCCAGAGCCCGAGGGGCCCATCACGGCAACGAACTCCCCCTTATCGACGGAGAAAGACACGCCGTCGAGAGCGCGCGTTACGACGCTGCCGCCGCCGAAGCATTTGACGGCGCCGCTCACTTTTAATATCTCTTGCATAATAAGTTCACCTCGTCATACATATAAATCGATTTCTTGGTTTTCTCCCGCGGCGGAACGCCGAAAAAATTCAGACGCCGCCGGCCGAAGCGCGCAACGCGCGCCCGACGTCGCGCCGCGCCACAAGAAAGGTAACGGCGCAATACAGCCCGTAAAAGGCAAGGAGCAGCCCGGAAAACAGAGCCGCATAGCCGACGACCTGCAGGGCGGTGAGCGCGCCGCTCATCATGCCGCCGAGCGCGACGCAGACGAACGACACCGGCACGTTGAGCAAAAGGGGCACCGCGAACGGCAGGAAGAAATAGATGGCCGTCTGTACGGCAAGGGAGGCGAGCGTCTGCCTCCGCGATGCGCCGGCAAGGTACAAAAGGCGATACCTCCGCCTTTCCTCCGCGACGGCGGCGAGGCTCTTGAGCGCGATAACCGCCATAGACAGAAGGGCAAAGGCTATCGTAACGAAGAGCAGTATCATCAGCCACGGCGCCGCCATAATGAGAAGAGTGTAATAAAAACTGCCCTCATCCACATAGAAGAACACGTTGTGTTCGTGTCCTGCGGGGATATTCAGGTATTTTTCGTCGTTGTTCATCGCACGGAAGAAGTCGTCCATCGCCGTTTCGTCGAATGTGTCGCCCCTGTAATTGACGGCGCAGACGGTTATGGCGGAAAAATACAGCCCCGACAGTTCCACCACGTCGACGACGTCGTCGGGCACGGCGAGGAGATAGTTGCCGGCCGACGCCACGAGCCTGCTGCGCGTGTGCGAAACGCCCTTGAACACCAGCGTGAAGGCGTCGGTCTCCCAGCGAAGGGCGCCGACAAGCTCCTCCGCGTCCCTCTCCTTCTCCTCTATTTCGTCGTAGGTCGCGCGGTTGCAGACGAGAACGGCGCCTCCGTCCGGAGAGGCTGCCTCCTCCCCCGCCATTTCGGCGAGAGCCTGATAGTCGCTCTCGCGCAGTAGCCATACGGGCCCCATGAGGTACTGCTCGAACAAAGGCTCTTCCAGTCCGAAAACGCTGTACAGGCGCGACTGCCCGACCTCTCCGAAGTCCTCCATCGTGTCGGGCAGGCCGGAAGTAAGCTCGCCCGTTTTGTCGTACGGCGTTACAACGCTGAGGGTATACGGATAGTCCAGTTTGATATCCGCCACCTGCGCGCCGAACAACGTCATGAAGATATTGCCGCCGACGACGACCACCGATAGCAACACGGCGATGACGCCGAAGAGGACGGAATCGCCGCCTATCCTGCCGGAGAGCTGCCGCAACGTGAAAGTGCGCGTGCCTTTGCCGGAGAATTTTTTGTTTTTGAGAAGGTAATACGTCCCGCACCTGAGCGCCCCGACATAGGTAAACACTATGGAGAGGAACACGACCGCCGAGCCGCCCACGAGCGTGAACACGTATTCGCCGCCGCCGGGGCGGCCGCTCGCGACCACGGTCACAATGACCACAGACAGGACGAGCACGACGAAAGACACGACGGTGACGAACAGCCAGGGGCGGGGATCTTTGGCCGATCTCCCCGCCGAGCTCTCTCCGCGCAGCAGCTCGGTTATCTTTTTGAAACGGAGATAGCCGAAAGAGGCCAACGCCGTGATGAGGAACACTATCCCCACAAGCACCGCGGTGAACACGAACGCGCCCGAGGAGTAGTCTGCCCAGGAGAGCTCTATTTCCAGAAAGGAGGAGATGCCCGCGACGATGGCCTGGTATACGAGCATACCGAGCCCCAGCCCCGCCGCAAGGGAAAAGAGGAAGGTAAAGAACATCTCCCCCACAAAGATGGCAATGATGTTGCCCCTCGTCATGCCGAGGGTGAGATACATGCCGAACTCCTTCTTGCGCCTGCGCAAAAGGAAGGCGCAGCCGTAGCCGAGCACGAGGGCCGACACGATGGCGAGCACTACGGAGAGGAAGGCGCACACCGCCACGGTCTCCGACTTGAATTCTGACGAAAAGTTGAACACCGTATCGCTGAACATAAGCCCCGCAAGCGAAAATAAGAGCGACACGGTGAGAGCGACGGTGATAAAGTAGATAAAATATCCGCCTATCTGCCGGCGCACGTTGCGGAACGCTATTTTAAAGAGCATGTTTTCCCCCGTTACTTGCAGCCGCAGACAAAACTATCGTCCGAACGCGTTGCCCGCGGCACGCTTTTTAACAAAACACGCCCATAGGCGCAAGATTTTGCGTCTACGGGCGACGGATGACAAAAACTCAGAGCCCGGCCTTTTGCCTGTTATAATTTATAAGGCAGCCGGAAAGTATGATCTGCTTTTCTTCGGGAGTGAGGTAGCCGAGTTCGAGCTGGATATTTTTGACCTTGCCGCCCGAAACGTGCTTTGCGGGCAACACCTCCGCCCCCTCGCTTATGAGCCCGACGATGTTCTCTATATAGATATAGTCGCCGACTTTATAGTCGAAGCTGCGGCAGACGAGGGGCAGCATGCCCCAGTTGACGAGGTTGGAACGATAGCGCTTGGTGGCGTATTCGCAGGCGATGTTGGCGATGCCCCCCAGCACGCGCTGGCAGGAAGCAGCCTGCTCGCGGGCGGAACCGTCGCCCGGCTTTCTTGCCACGACGCAGCTGCCGTACATCACGTTTTGGCCGAGCTTTATGCCCGCCTCCCTGAGCACCTCTTCGGGGAGGGAGCCGTTCTCCCTCCTGAATTTTTCGTCGGCCATGACGGCCTTGGCCCTGCCCACATAGCCGGGATCCTTGCGCGAGAGCGCGAACTCGGCAAGCCGCGCGGGATTGGAACGATAGGAAGAAGTCTCGCCGGAGGGGATGAGCTCGTCGGTGGTGGTGACTGGGTCGGTGAGGACGGACACAGCCTTCATGAGGATGCTGTCGGCAAGGGGGAGCTGCTCGGGCCAGTCGGCGATGTTGTTGCCGTAAACGAGCTCGGCATCGGGCTCCGCATTGCCGAAGCCGCGGTATACGCGCTTATCGTATATGGAATCGTCGAAGTAATATTTTTTTATCTTTTTGGTATACTCGGCCTCCGTGCCGGGGGTGAGGATACCGCCGTTTGCCGCAGTTGCGGCTATGGAACGGGCGTCCATGAGAGCGACGGCCGCAAGCTGCCCTTCGCCGAGCTTCGAACCCTCGCGGTTTTCAAAGTTGCGGGTGGTGTGGCGCACGGAGAGGCAGTTGTCGGCAGGGGTGTCGCCAGCGCCGAAGCAGGGGCCGCAGAACGCCGTTTTTACTATGGCGCCCGCGCCCATCAGCGTCGAGATATAGCCGTTATCCACAAGGCATTTGAACACGGGCTGGCTCTGCGGGTACACGTTCAGCGAAAATTCGCCGTTTCCGCAGCTCTTGCCCCTGAGTATCTCGGCGGCCTCGGCTATGTTTTCGTACATGCCGCCCGCGCGGCCTGCTATTATGCCCTGGTCGACGTATATCTTTCCGTCCTTTATTTTGTCGGTCATACGGAAGGTCTCGGCACCCTTGAGCTTGTTGCCGAGCGCCTCCACCTCGCCGAGGATATCCTTGGCGTTTTCTATCACTTCTTTTATGGTGTAGGCGTTGGAGGGATGGAACGGCAGCGCTATCATGGGCTCTATGCGCGAAAGGTCTATAACGACGGCGCCGTCGTAATAGGCGGGCTGTTCGGGATGGAGCTCCTTGAAGTCGCCCTCCCTGCCGTGCAGTTTAAAGAACTCGCGCGTGGTCTCGTCGGTCTCCCATATGCTCGAAAGGCAGGTGGTTTCGGTAGTCATTACGTCGATGCCGAGGCGATAATCCATGGAGAGGTTGGCGATGCCGGGGCCGATGAATTCGAGCACCTTGTTTTTTACGAACCCCTTTTTGAAGGTGGCGCCGACGAGGGCGATGGCCACGTCCTGCGGGCCCACCCCCTTTTTGGGCTTGCCGCGCAGATACACGGCTATCGTCTCGGGCCGCTTTACGTCGTACGTCCGGCCGAGGAGCTGTTTGACGAGCTCGGGCCCGCCCTCGCCCACGGCCATGGTGCCGAGAGCGCCGTAGCGGGTGTGCGAATCGGAGCCCAATATCATCGCGCCGCACTTGGCTTCGGCCTCTCTCATATACTGATGGATAACGGCAAGGTGGGGCGGAACATAGTTGCCGCCGTATTTTTTGGCCGCGGAGAGGCCGAACACGTGGTCGTCCTCGTTGATGGTGCCGCCGACGGCGCACAGCGAATTGTGGCAGTTGGTGAGCGTGTAGGAAACGGGGAACTTCCTGAGCCCCGAGGCCTTTGCCGTTTGGATTATGCCTACGTACGTTATGTCGTGCGAGGCAAGGGCGTCGAACCTGATCTTCAGGTTTTCTTCGTCGCCGCTGTTGTGCGCCGAAAGTATTTTATACGCCATCGTGCTTTTTACCGCGCGGCGCTTTTTTTCTTCGACCATGAAAGCGGCATTTTCTTTGAAGAGCCTTCCTTCCATGTAGTACACGCCGCCTTTTATCAGCTTTATCATGCGAGATCCCCTTTTGAAATTTGATTACGCCTCCAATTATAGCAAAAACGCGGGCATTATTCAAGGCTTTGCCGCATATTAACGCACAAATTTTAAATTTAGCCCCGAAAGAGGTGAAATTGCGATAAAAAACGCCTATCGGCGCAAAATAACCTTGCTTTTCGCCGCCGTTATGTTGTATAATCTTGTCATGAAAATATTCAAATACAAATTTTCGAAACTCATATACACGCTGATAGGGATAATACTCGCGCTGAGCGCGGCGGGCTTTGCCATAACGCTCTGGCAGGCGATAGACTTCGGGACGGATACGGCAAACCCGACCTTTACCATAATAAGGTACGCGCTGATGTTCTTCGTGACGGTGGCGCTCGCCGTAATACTGATATCGCTGCTCGTCTCCTCCTACTACGCCGTGGACGGCGACGGCAGGACGATAAAGACGAGCTTCGGGTTCATAAAGAGCGTTTACAAGATAGACGACATAGACATGATATCGCTCGACAGGGCGACGAACAAGCTGACCGTGGTGTTCAAAAACGAGCAATTCATCGTGATTGTGGTGAAAGAGAGCTGGTACGAGGAGTTCGTGCAGGCCATACTCGACGTGAACCCCGGGATAGAGTACAACATAAGATCCAAAACGAGCGCGGACAACGACGAAAAAAATGCCTGATGCTGGCATCGGGATACATAAACAAAGGCGTGCGCGCGGCGGGACATCCCGCCGCGCGCACGCCTTTGCCGTTACGGCACTTAACGCCGCTCAGCCCTTTTTGAGTTTTTTGCCTATCATCCGCTTTATCGACGTCCTGTGTTCTTCGCCGCCCAGCAACTTGTACAGGTTTTTGTGATGGGCCAGCCAAGTGAACAGGTTGACGGCGAGAAGCAGCATGAAGCAGGCTATCACCCAGCCGTTCGAAAGCACGGCGCGGTATACCGAAAAGAACTCCGCCGCCTGCCAGATGGAAAAGGCGGAGACGCCGAGGAGCGAGCCCATGGAGCCCCACTCCGATACGGCGATGTATAAAAACACCAACACGCACACGCCGAGACCTATGAACACATACCACCACCGCTCGCAAGAGAGCGCCACCCAAAACAACCCCAGCGTGGAGGCGATGCCTTTGCCGCCCTTAAACTTCATGGTGACGGGAAAGATGTGACCTATCACGACGAACAGCCCGCAAAAATAGCGCATGAAGTCGGCGACGTTGACGTTCGTCCCCTCGAACACGCTGCCGCGGAAAACGAAGTATGCGGCGAGCACGGGCAGGCCGCCCTTCAAAGCGTCGCAGAAAAAGTTGATTATGCCGACCTTGAGCCCGAAGGTGCGCATCATGTTCATCGTGCCCGGATTGCCGCTGCCGACGCCGCGGATATCGCGGTTTTTGAACTGCGAGATTATGACTGCGAAATTGAAACAGCCCGCGAGGTAGCATACCGCCGCCGCTATTATGAGGTAATACCATTTTTCGGAAATGTCGAACGCCGTCATTTCAGTTGTCTTCCTTCTTGTCGCGGGTGAATATTTTTATGGGCGTGCCCGAAAAATCGAACGCCGACCGGAGGGTGTTTTCCAAAAAGCGCTCGTAAGAAAAGTGCAGCAGCCTGCCGTCGTTCACGAAGAGCGCGAACGCGGGCGGCGCTTCGCCGACCTGGGTGCTGTAGTATATCTTGAGCCTCCTGCCGTTATACGAAGGCGGCTCGCTCGAACGCACCGCCGAGCTTATAACGTCGTTCAGTATCCCAGTCTGCACGCGCCTGTGCGAATTTGCGTAGACGTCTTTTACGGCGGAAAGTATTTTGTCCACTCTCTGCCCCGTCTTTGCGGAGATGTATACCGAACGGAAATAATCCATGAACTTGAGGTCCTCTTTCAGCTTCGCCTGAAAGGTGTTCACGGTGTTCGTGTCCTTTTCCACAAGATCCCACTTGTTCATGGCGACTATGGAGGGCTTGCCTTGTTCGTGCACGTAGCCTATGATCTTGGTATCCTGCTCGGTGAGCCCTTCGGTACTGTCGACGACGAGCACGCATACGTCGGCGCGGCGCACCGCGTCGAAGGCGCGCATCACCGAATAATACTCTATGTCGTCCTCCACCCTGCTCTTCTTTCTTATGCCGGCGGTGTCGATAATGGTGTATTCGCCGCCGTCGGGCGAAACGAACCGGGTGTCTATCGCGTCGCGAGTGGTGCCCGCGATGTCGGTAACGATAGAGCGGTCGAAACCTAAAAGCTTGTTGACGAGGCTGGACTTGCCCGCGTTGGGTTTGCCGACCACGGCTATCTTAATGCTGTTGTCCTCCTCGGCGGGGAGCTTTTCGAAGTAGGAGACGACCTCGTCCAAAAGATCGCCGATGCCCGTACCGTGCTCGGACGAAACGGGATACGGCTCGCCGAGGCCGAGAGAATAAAATTCGAACACCTTTTCTTCGGAATATTCGTCGATCTTGTTCACGACGAGGATGACGGGCTTTTTGCTGCGGCGGAGCATGTCGGCAACGTCGTAGTCGGAGGAGGTGAGCCCCTCGCGCCCGTCGACGAAAAACAGTATGACCTGGGCGGTGTCTACCGCCACTTCTGCCTGCTTTTTTATCTCGCGCCACATGGTGTCCTGCGATTTGAGCTCTATGCCGCCGGTATCGACCATGGAAAAGGCGCGCCCGCGCCACTCGGCGTCGGCATACAGCCTGTCGCGCGTGACGCCGG
>CALVQA010000079.1 GCA_944354725.1 uncultured Clostridia bacterium | reverse complement strand
CCGTGGTCGATCAGACGGTATCGGGCCTCGCGCAGGGCAGGCGCATCAAGGGCAAGGTGCTCTTTTTGGGCGGGCCGCTCTACTTTTTAAAGGGGCTCAGGCAGGCGTTCGTGCGCACTCTCAAGCTATCCGAAGAGAACGCCGTGTTTCCCGACGACGCGCCCTGCTTCATGTCGATAGGCGCCGCCCTCCATTCGGCGGGAGTAAGACCCGTGCCCGTGGACGACATAATCTCCGCAATAGAGCGCGCCGACGGCACCGACGAGGTGATCACGGGCGAGCCGCTCTTTAAAGACAAGCAGGAGTATTCCGCCTTCGTAAAGCGCCACCGCGCCACCGACCTGACATTTGCCGACATCGCCACGTATAAGGGCGAGGCATACCTCGGCATAGACAGCGGCTCCACCACGACCAAGCTCATCCTCATAACGCCCGACTGCCGCATACTGTATTCGCACTATCAGTCGAACAACGGGCAGCCCGTCGACATCATAGCCGAAAAGCTCGGCGAGATATACAGGCTGGCGCAGGGGCGCATAAAGATAGCGGGCAGCGCCGTCACCGGTTACGGCGAAGACCTCATAAAGGCCGCCATAAAGGCCGATTTCGGCATAGTCGAAACGGTCGCGCACTTCAAGGCGGCCATGCACTTCAATCCCGACGTCGATTTCATAATAGATATCGGCGGGCAGGACATCAAGTGTTTCAAAATAAAAAACAGGGCGATAGATTCCATAATGCTCAACGAGGCGTGCTCCTCGGGCTGCGGCTCTTTCATCCAGACGTTCGCGCGCGCCATGGGCATGGAGATAGATAAATTTTCGCAGCTCGGCCTGTTTGCCAAGCATCCCGTGGAGCTCGGTTCGCGCTGCACGGTGTTCATGAACAGCGCCGTAAAGCAGGCGCAGAAAGAGGGTTCGTCGGTGGAGGACATCTCGGCGGGGCTCTCCATATCCATAGTCAAAAACGCCATATACAAGGTCATCCGCGCGGCGAGCGCGGACGAGCTCGGCGAAAACATAGTGGTTCAGGGCGGCACGTTTTTAAACGACGCCGTGCTGCGCGCGTTCGAGAGGGAGACGGGCAAAAACGTCGTGCGCCCGGGCATAGCGGGGCTCATGGGCGCATTCGGCGCCGCGCTGTACGCCAAGGAGATGAGCGGCGGTTCTTCGTCCACGATAGGCGAGAGCGAGCTGAAAAACTTCTCCTACAGGTCGGCGTCCACCGTGTGCCGCGGCTGCACTTCGAAATGCAACATTAACATAGTCACCTTCGCCGACGGCTCCCGCTTTATTTCGGGGAACAAGTGCGAGCGCGGAGCGGGGCGCAAGGCAGCTTCGGCCGAGCTCGATATCTATTCCTACAAGCAGGAGCGCCTTCCCGCCTGCATATCGGGCGCAAAGGGCGCTCGCGGCAGGGTGGGCATACCCCTTCAGCTCGGCATGTACGAGCAGCTCCCCATATGGGCGGGATTTTTCGAGTCGCTCGGCTTCGAGGTGGTGCTCTCCGAAAAGTCCTCGCGCGAGCTGTATTTCCTCGGCCAGCATACCGTCGCCTCCGACACGGCGTGCTATCCCGCAAAACTCATGCACGGGCATATAGAGAGCCTTCTCGACAAGGGCGTCGACTTTATCTTCCTGCCCTGCGAGAGCTATAACCTCGACGAGCACGACTCGGTGAATCACTACAACTGCCCCGTGGTCGCCTACTATTCCGAGCTGCTGAAGGCCAACAACGAGCGCCTCGGCGACGGCAATTTCATAATGCCTTACATCGATCTGAACGAGCGAGAAAACACCGTTAAAAAACTGTGCGCCGCTCTCGCCCGCTATAAGGTAAAGCGGAAGGAAGCGGCAAGAGCGCTCGAAGAGGGCTTTGCAAGGTTTTACGGATATCACGCCGACGTGCGCGCCAAGGGGGCCGAGATAATCGGCAAGGCGCGGCGCGAGGGCAAGCATATAATAGTGCTCGCCGGGCGTCCCTATCATGCCGACGGCGAAATAAACCACGGCATAAACAAGCTGATAACGTCGCTCGGGCTGGCGGTGCTCTCGGAAGATGCCGTGTTCGACGAGGCCGACCTCGTCAACGTAAACGTCCTCAACCAATGGACTTATCACGCAAGGCTGTACCGCGCCGCCGAATACGCGTCAAGGCACGACGACGTCGACCTCGTCCAGCTCGTGTCGTTCGGCTGCGGGCTCGACGCCATCACCGCCGACGAGGTGCGCTCCATACTCGAAAAGAACGGCAAACTCTACACGCAGATAAAGATAGACGAGATAAACAACCTCGGCGTCGTAAAGATAAGGCTGAGGAGCATGCTTGCCGCCATAGAGGAGGGCAAAAAGCAGGGCGGGGCGCGCTGAACCGCGCCCGTGCCGAAAGCGTGCGGCCCTATGCGCTGCGCGCGTGAAAGCGATACCGATTATTGTAAACAAGACGATGAAAAATAATTCCGAACAACAAAAGCATACCGTAAATTACCGCGACGACTATCCCAGGTGGCAGCCGTGGATGAAATCGAGCTACAAGATACTCATCCCCGACATGCTCCCCTGGCACTTCGCCATGATCGAGCGCCTGTTGAAGCTGGAGGGCTACGACGTCGAAGTGCTCAAAAACGATTCGCGCGCCGTCATAGACGAGGGGCTGAAACACGTCCACAACGACACATGCTATCCCTGCCTTTGCACGGTGGGGCAGTATATCGACGCCTTGAAGAGCGGAAAGTATGACGTCGACCGCGTCGCCGTCATGATGAGCCAGTCGGGCGGCGGGTGCCGCGCGTCCAACTATATACCGCTCATACGCAAGGCTTTGAAGGCGGAGTTCCCGCAGGTGCCCGTGCTCTCTTTGAATTTTTCGGGGCTGGAAAAAGATTCCTCCTTTCCCGTGGGTGCCAAATTGCTCCTCAAACTTGTGTTCGCTATCTATTACGGCGACGCCGTGATGTGGTGCTACAATCAGGTCAAACCGTACGAAAAGGAGGCGGGCGCCGCCGACTCCGTGCGCGAAAAGGCCACGGACTTTGTAATGAGCAAGTTCGAAAAGGGGGGATATTGCCGCTATAAGTCGGTGATAAAAAGGATAGTCGGCATGTTCGCCGCCCTGCCCCGCAGCGACGAAAAGAAGGTAAAGGTGGGCATAGTGGGGGAGATATACGTCAAATATTCCGCCCTCGGCAACAACCATCTGGAGGAATTCCTGCTTTCGGAGGGCTGCGAACCGGTGGTGCCCGTGCTGATGGACTATGTGCTCTACTGCGTTGTGAACAACATAAACGACGGCAGGCTGTACGGCAAAAAGAGCCTGTTCATAACGGTGAACAAGATACTGTATGCCGTGCTCCGCCGCATGCAGAGGAACATAATAAAGATATTTGAAAGGAGCCCCTTCGAGCCGATACACGACTTCGAGCACCTCAGGGCGTGTGCCGACAAGGTGCTCAATCAGGGCGTAAAGATGGGGGAGGGGTGGCTCATCCCCGCTGAGATGGCGGCGCTCGCCGAAACGGGCACCGAAAACATCGTGTGCGCGCAGCCCTTCGGCTGCCTGCCCAATCACATAGCGGGCAAGGGCGCCATCCGCACTCTAAAAAATCTGTATAAGAACGAAAACATAGTGGCGGTGGACTACGACCCGTCCGCTACGCGGGTAAATCAGGAGAACCGCATAAAGCTGATGCTGGCCACCGCCCGCGAGAATGCCGCAAGCCAAAACAAGGCATGACGCGCGGCGCGCGTGCGGGCGCGGGTTTTCCGCACATGATCCCGATATCTCTTCATATAAAATAAAAAAGAGCGGGCGCGGCAAGTTTGCCGCGCCCGCAAAAATTTTTTTGTTTATTTTATCAGCTTGAATATTTCGTCGAAGGGTTTCCTGGTTTTTTCGCGCACGGGGTAGCCCTCCTCGGCGTGCCCCACGGCTATCACGAGGGGGAATGCCGTGCCCTCGGGTTCGCCCAAAAAGCGCGCCGTCTCCCTCTCGTCGCGTATGCCTATTATGCACGTCTGCAGGCCCGAGTCTTCGGCGGCGAGCACTATGTGCGCCGCGAGCAGGCCTATGTCGTTGCCCGAAAAATCGCCGAACCTGAATTTTTCTCCGATTTTTTCGTCCGCCTTGCCGCGGTCGAGCTCTATTACTATAAAGGCGGGGCAGTCGCTCGCCCACATGTTCGCGCCCGAAAGCTGTACGCAGCGGGCGAACTCGTGCGCCTTGGCTCCGCTAACGGCAAACAGCTTCCACGGCTGCGAATTTTTTGCCGAGGGCGCCAGCGCGCCCAGTCTGCAAATTTTTTCAAGCTCCGCGTCGGATACCGGTTCGTGCGAATATTTCCTCGTCGACTGTCTTTTAAGGAACAATTTTTCTATATCCATGTGGCTTGATCCCCCTTGCGGACTGTCTATTTTCCGCTCTTTATTTCCGAAACGAGCGCCGCAGCCTTTCTCATGGAGAGTTCGGCCTTCGCCGCCACGTTCTCTTTCGTGAAGCCGAAGTGTTCGAACACCTGCTTTGCGGGGCCCGACGTGCCGAAGGTCTTCATGCACACCACTTCGCCGCAGTCGCCGCTGTAGGGGTACCAGGAGAAGTGCGAACCTGCCTCCACGCACACGCGCGCCCTCACGCCGCGGGGCAGCACGCTCTCTTTGTATTCGGCGCTCTGCTTTTCGAATTCCTCAATGCAGGGCATGGATACCACGCGCACCTTCCTGCCCTTTGCCGAAAGTATGTCTTTTGCGCCCATGCACAGCTCCACTTCCGAGCCCGTGCCTATAAGTATCGCGTCGGGCGTGCCCTCGCAGTCGCTCAGGACATATGCGCCGCGCAGCGCCTTGAGGCCCGTGCCGGGGTACTGCGGCAGGTTCTGCCTCGATAAGATTATGGCGGTGGGGCAACTGCCCGAAAGGGCGGAGACGTATGCCGCCGCAGTCTCTCTGCCGTCGCAGGGGCGGAATACCTTTATGCCGGGTATGGAGCGGAGCGATATCAGCTGCTCCATGGGCTGATGGGTGGGGCCGTCCTCGCCCACGCCTATGGAGTCGTGCGTCATCACGTAGATCACGGGTATGTTCATCAGCGCGCTCATGCGTATGCCCGCCTTCATGTAGTCGGTGAAGGAGAAGAAGGTGGAGCACAGCGCCTGCAATCCGCCGTGCAGCTGTATGCCGTTGCAAATGCCCGCCATGGCGTGCTCGCGTATGCCGTAGTGTATGTTTTTGCCCGCCCTGTTCTCGGGTAAGAAATACCCTGCGCCCTTTAGTTCCGTCTTGGTGGAGGGGGCAAGGTCGGCGGAGCCCGACATTATGTTCGCCATCACAGGCGAAAGTTTTGCCAGCACCTTGCCGCCGCTCGCGCGGGTGGCTTCGGGCTTTTCGAAGTCGAACAGCCCCTCGATGTTCTTTATGTCGGGGCGCGACCCGCTCATGAACTGTTTATACAGCGCCGCAAAAACGGGGTACGCCCTCTCGTAGCGGGCATACATGTCGTTCCAGTCGCGCTCGTATTTGAGCTTGCGCTCCGCTATCTGCTTGCAATGTTCCTTTACGTCCGCGGGCACGGTGAAGGGCTGTTCCGTCCAGCCGAAAAATTCTTTGGTCTTTTTAAGGTTGTCCTCGCCCATGGGCGCGCCGTGTACGTCGGCGGAGCCGGCAAGCGGCGAGCCGTAGCCTATCACCGTCTTGCATATGATTATCGAAGGGCGGGAGAGGTCGTGCTGAGCGCGCTTTATGGCGGAGCGCAGCGCGAAGAGGTTGTTTGCGTCTCTCACGCGTATTACCTGCCAGCCCTGCGCCGCAAACCTCGTGGGGACGTCCTCGCTGAACGTGCCGTCTATCTTGCCCTCTATGGTTATATCGTTGCTGTCGTATAAAAGGATGAGTTTGCCCAGCTTCTGCGCGCCCGCGAACGAGCACGCCTCGTAGCCTATGCCCTCTTCGAGGCAGCCGTCGCCGCACAGGCAGTAGGTGAAGTGGTCAACGACGGGGTAGCCGGGTTTGTTGAATCTCGCGGCGAGGTGCGCTTCGGCGACGGCCATGCCCACGGCGTTCGCAATACCCTGTCCGAGGGGGCCGGTGGAGGTCTCCACGCCGGGCGTCCTGCCGTATTCGGGGTGGCCGGGCGTCCGCGAGCCGAGCTGGCGGAAATTCTTTATGTCGTCCATGGTAACGCCGAAGCCGAAAAGATGCAGAAGGCTGTACAAGAGCATGGAGCCGTGCCCTGCAGAGAGCACGAACCTGTCGCGGTTGTCCCACTTGGGGTTTTTATAGCTGAATCTCAAAAAGTCGCTGAACAGTTCATAGCCGATCGGCGCCGCGCCGATACATATGCCGGGGTGGCCGCTGTTTGCCTTTTGTATGGCTTCGGCCGAAATAATCCTTATCGTGTCTACGCTTTTCTGCTGAACAGACATAATAAAATCTCCTTAATATATCAAATGCGTTTGTTTCAGGTCGTCTCCGCCGCACGGAGATCCGGCCGGTTCAGCCGTCTATGTAGTTTTTAAGCGCCGTGCAGTCTATGTCGCCGAAATTTTGCAGCACGGCAAGGAGAGCCGCGGCCATCTTTTTGCAGCCGCCCTTAGAATTGCTCTCCGTGTTCACGGGCAGTATGGCTTCGTGCAGGCTCATCCTCGCAAGCAGCCAGCCGTCGCCGCACTGCTCTGAGAAATTCACCCTCACGCCCTCGTAGTTGGGCACGGCTATGCTCGCGCCCTCCATGTGCGCGGCGGCGCGCCCGAGCGCTTCGAGCGCTCTTTGCCCGTATTCGCGGAAGTCGTCGCGGTTTACGGGCAGCCTTATCTCCGCGGCTTCGGCGGGCTCTTCGAGGTCTTTCACCAGGTCGTACAGGCGCTCGCCCTTTTTGAGCTGTTCGGCGAGGATTATCAGTATCTCCGTTATGAGGTATGCTCCGTCGTCCAAAAAGTAGTTGTCTTTAAAGGCGCAGTGGCCCGAAGTCTCCACGGCGAGGGGGGAGTATTCGCCCGCGTCGTTCAGGCGTTTGCATTCGTCTATCACGTTGCGGTATCCGCGCATGTAACGGTGGTGACGCCCGCCGTGTGCCTCTATGAATTTCGTCAGCCCGTTGCTCGTGACCGAATCGGTAACGATGGTCCCGGGGCGCTTTTTGAGCAGGCTTGCCGAAACGAGCGCTATCAGCCTGTTGCGGTTTATCTCTTCGCCGCGCACGTCCACTGCGCCGGCGCGGTCGACGTCGGTATCGAATATTATGCCGAGGTCGGCGCGGTTTTCGAGCACCGCCGCTTTGAGCGCCTCTATCGCCGCCTTGTCCTCGGGGTTGGGCGCATGGTGGGGGAACGTTCCGTCGGGCTCGAGGTATAGGCTGCCCGCGGTGTCGGCGCCCAACGGTTCGAGCACCTTTTCCGTAAAAAATCCGCCCGCGCCGTTGCCCGCGTCGACTATTATCTTCTTGCCCTCGAGCGGTCTCTGCGAACCGCATGCTTCGCGCACGCGCTCTACGAGCTGCGCGCAGTATTCGCCCATGAAATAATCTTTGTGCACGGCGCCTTCGCCCTTCGCGAGGTCGCCGCCTGCGGCTATGGAAAGTATCTCGTCCACGTCGCCGCCCTCCAGGCCGCCTTCGGGCACGAAAAATTTGAGCCCGTTCCTGTCGGCGGGCAGGTGCGACGCCGTTATCATCACCGAGCCGTCGTAGCCGCGCGCCTTATCCTGCAGGATCATGAACATGGAGGGGGTGGAGGAGAGCCCTGTATAATACACGTCGGCCCCGCTCTGCGTCGCCCCGCTCTCGAACGCCGCCACGAGCGCGTCGGCGGTTATCCTGCTGTCGTTCCCGAGAGCTATTTTAAGCGTGTCTTTGCCTGTTTTGCGTGCCAGCCAGGTACAAAAAGCCCGCGCGATAAGTTCCGTCGCCTCGCAGGTAAGGGTGACTTTTCTGCCGAGCAACGGCGAAGCCACGCCGCGGACGTCTGTCCCGCTCTTAAGTTTAAGGATGTCTGTCGTATTCATAATCTATTACATTATACATTTTCGGCGGGGCAAACACAAGTATATTGACGGCAAAATCGATTTTTGGCGCGCAAAATCTTTTTAGCCTGCGTCACCTGCCGCAAAACATTTGCCGCGCGCGCGCCGTTGTGATATAATAGCGTAAGCAAAATGTCCAATCAGGAGTTTTTATGGCAAACGATAAGTTCGTAAATCAGATCGCCGACATAGAGAGCGATTTTCCCCAGTGGTATACCGACGTCGTGCTCAAGACCGGGCTCGTGGACTACGGCCCCGTAAAGGGCACCATGGTGATAAGGCCGTACGGCTACGCGATATGGGAGAACATCCGCCGCGAGCTCGACGACCGTTTCAAGGCCACAGGGCACGAGAACGCGTATTTCCCCATGCTCATACCCATGAGCTTTTTATCCAAAGAGAAGGAGCACGTTGAAGGCTTCGCGCCCGAAGTCGCCGTCGTCACGCACGCCGGCGGAGAAGAGCTCGCAGAACCCCTCGTGGTCCGCCCCACTTCGGAGACGATTATAGGCAACATGTATTCCAAGTGGCTGCAGTCATACCGCGACCTGCCCATCCTCATAAACCAGTGGGCCAACGTAATGCGTTGGGAAAAGACTACCCGCCCCTTCCTGCGCACCTCCGAATTTTTGTGGCAGGAGGGCCATACCGTGCACGCCACCGAAGAGGAGGCCGTGGAAGAGACGAAGAAGATGCTCGGCGTATACAAAGAGTTCGCCGAAAACTGCCTCGCCATTCCCGTTATAACCGGCAAAAAGACCGAAAAGGAAAAGTTCGCGGGCGCCGTGGCGACGTACGGCATGGAGGCGATGATGCACGACGGCAAGTCGCTCCAGGCGGGGACTTCCCACTACCTCGGCCAGAATTTCTCCAAAGCGTTCGATATAAAGTTTTTAGATAAGGACGGCGCCCTCAAATACGGCTACACGACGAGCTGGGGCGTGTCTACAAGGCTGATCGGCGCGATAATAATGGCGCACGGCGATCAGCGCGGCCTCGCGCTGCCTCCCGTTGTCGCTCCCGTGCAGGCGGTCATCGTTCCCATCGCGGCCAAAAAGCCGGGCGTGACCGAAAAGTGCGCCGAAGTAAAGGCCCTGCTCGAGGAGGCGGGCGTCAGGGTAAAGCTCGACGATTCCGACAATTCTCCCGGCTGGAAGTTCAACGAGTGGGAGATGAAGGGCGTGCCCCTCAGGATAGAGCTCGGCCCCCGCGACATAGAGGCGGGCAAGGCGCTCGTCTTCCGCCGCGACAAGCTGGAAAAGGCCGAATATCCCCTCGACGGCATCGCCGGCGCGGTCAAAGAGCTGCTCGCCGACGTTCAGAAGAACATGCTGGCGGCCGCGCGCGAAAGGCGCGACAGGCGCATCGTGTATGCCGACGACGTCGCCGGCATCCTCGCCGGCGTGGAGGGCGGCAACTTCGTAAAGGCGGGGTGGTGCGGCTGCCGCGAGTGCGAAGACAAGATCAAGGCGGAGACCGCTGCCACCGCAAGGGTGTATGCCGAGGGCGAAAGCGCCGAAAAGTGCGCGGCGTGCGGCAAAAAAGCGGAGCACATGGTGATATTCGCAAGGGCATACTGAGCTTTTCTCGGTTTCCCGCGCAAAAAACATACACGGCGAAAAATGCGCCGCCCGCAACGGGCGGCGCATTTTTCTGCTGCCGCGCACGCGTCCTTTCGGGCGCAAAATTAATCCGTCAATTTATTTGCGAATATTGACTTTTGCCCGTCGGTATAATATAATTTAGATGAGGGAGGCGTGCAAGGCTCCCGTCTGTCCGCCTGCAAAAGCATGTTTTTGGCGGAAAGGAGGAAGAGATGAACAAAAAGATCAAAACTTTGGCATATTCGGCGTCGGCGGCGCTCATAGCCCTCGCCTTTCTGCCGTTTACCGCCTGCGGCGACGCAAAGCTGATAAAAGGCGACTTTTCAAAGCCCGCCACGGAGGAACAGCTCGCCGAGGTGCGCGCATATATCGCCGAAACCGACAGCGAGAGCATATTCGGCGACGCCACGGAAGCAGGATGGTCGTACGACGCCCGCTTCCGCATGGACGGCGGGTTCGACCTGTCGGCGAATTGCGTTGCCCTCTCCGAAACGGAGGGCGAGGCCGGCTCCGGCAGCGCAAAGATATCGTTTGAGGCCGATTCCGACCATGTGGTCAGCATGGCGTTCGACGGGACGGAGCGCACGGTGCGCGGCTCGGGCGACGTGAACTTTTCGTTGAGCGAGGAGATATCGAGCAACATTCTCGGCACTTCGATGGTCATACCCGGCTCGTTGAAGCTCGAAGGCAGCAGCTATAACGACGGCGACTATTTTTATCTCAACGGCTCCGCCGAAATCAACACCGCCGGCATCGGCATAAGCGGCGGGAAAAAGGTAAAAATTCCCCTCGGCGCCGCATTCGAAAAGATATTCAACGTGGCGATAGCCCCTTCGGGCGAGGCCGATATAGATCTCACCCCCATAAGCGAGGCCCTCGACAGCGAAGGCTCGGCGGCGTACGTCGACGATTCTTCCACCTTCAAACTGAAGGTAAGCCTCAACGCCGAGGCGTGGGTCGCGGAATACGCGTGGGAGATAGGCAGCGCCGTGAGCTCTGCGGGCATAGAGGTGGACACGCAGCAGATAGCCGACAATATCGATTTCGGGCACTTCGACTATTACCTCGAATTCGATAAAGACAGCGGCGTGCTGCTCGGCATGTCGGTCGATTGCGACGTGAGCTGTTCGCTCGACATAGAGGCGAACGGCTACGAAACGGCGCTGGATTTCAACATGGACATCGTCACCGGCATAACCAAATCGGCTGAGGCGGCCGAAGGCCTCCCCGACGACCTCTCCGAATACAGAGAATTTTCCGTCTGAGCCCGTCGTGCGCGGGGCGGCGTGCTTGCGCGGCCTTCGCGTAAAACGGGGCGGGCATCGGATCCCGACGGCTATCGCGCTTTCGGACGGTGAAATTGCGGGGGGCGGGCCGAGTTTTCGGTCTGCCCCCTTTCCTTATACGTGATGCGGCGGCCGTGTTTTTTGCTGCCGCTGCGGTAAAATCATGCCGCGATATCAAAAAATATACGGGGGACGGCTATGCGGAACGATACAGACATTCAAACGCTGGCGCGCAATCTCCGCGCTTCGGGCTATAAAGTCGCTTGCTTC
>CALVQA010000078.1 GCA_944354725.1 uncultured Clostridia bacterium | reverse complement strand
AGCTTGGACGGCGTGAGATAGGCCGAGCAATACTTCGAAGAGAACACGCCTATCGAGCTTACGCCCAACTCCGTAGCCTTCTGCACGACGAGCTCGGTCTTATCCCCCTTGAGCGCGCCGCAAAGGAGGCGCACGTCGACGCGCGGCTCCCTGTCGCCGACGGCGAACCCCGTTATGTGCGCCGTCATCGCACGCTTGCCGCAGGAAACTATGATGGCCGAATATTCCCTGCCGCTGCCGTCGAGCAACGTTATTTCGTCCCCTTCGGCAAGGCGAAGCACGTTTTTGGCATGGTTGAACTGCTCGCCGGCAAGCTCCGCCTCGGCGGTATCGGGATAATCTATCAAATTGTCTGTCAAAAAACGTTTGGGTGCAGCCATATTCCACTCTATAAATGCAAATTGCCCCGCATATATGCCGCAACTATTGCTATTTTTTCTATATTTTCCGACGACGCCGCTCAGCTATTTTTTGCAAGCGAAACGGCATACCATTCGCCCTTTCGCACCGTTTTGACGTGCCCGAATCCCACGGCCGAAAAGGCCTGCAGCACCTCGGGCAGCTTGCCCTCTATTATGCCCGACAGAATGAGCGTGCCGCCCTCTTTCACATGCGCGGGCAACTCGGGCGCGAGGCGGCACAGCACGTCGGCGGTGATGTTCGCAAGCGCGACGTCCGCAAGTATCTCGCCCTCGCCGACAAGGTCGGTGCGCCTTACCGTGCACTTCCCTGCCACGCCGTTAAGCTCGCAGTTGTGCGCGGCGCTGTCCGTCGCGACGGGATCGATATCGGTGAGATACGCGCTCTTTGCGCCCAAAAGGACGGCGGATATGCCTAAAATACCGCTGCCGCAGCCGACATCGAGGCATATACTTTCGTCGGTGAGATACTCCTGCAAAAGCTCAAGGCACATCGAAGTCGTCTCGTGTTCGCCCGTGCCGAACGCCATGTTGCTGTCGAGCCTGACGATCACCTCTTCGGGCGCCTTTTCGTACTTTATCCACTCGGGCACGACCACGACGCGCCTGCCTATATGTATGGGGCGGAAGTGCTTGCGCCATATCTCTATCCAGTCGTCCCCCTCCACGGTGCGTGAGGTCATCTCCAAAGAGCCGAGCGGAAGGGCGCCGCCGCAGTTTTGCCTCATCTCGTCGATATCGGCGCGTATTTGCGGCATATATGCGGGCGTATCGTCCACGGTGACGAACGCCTTTACGAGCGCCTCGCCCGTATCGCGGGTGAGTTCCTCGTCCATATAGTCCCAATACATCACCTTGTCGCGCTGCAGGGCGATGACGTCCTTCACGTCGGAAATGGCGACGCCGTAATTCGAATAGCGCCATAAAATGTCGGCGACGAGCTCGCTCCCCTCGCTCGTGGTGTGAACGGTTATCTCGGTAAACTTCATTGTTTTACTCTTAAAAATTTATTTTTTTGTTTGACCGCCGCATAGAGGCGGCCGCAAAGCGCGCAGACGCGCCGCGCTCCTCTATATTGCCGCGCTCCTCTATATTATTGTAACAGAAAGCCGCCCGTTTTGCAAGCGTTTGCAAAACGGGCGGCTTTCTGTTCTGAATATCCATCTTAATTTCGACAAAAAATATATGATTTTTAATATAACCGCAATTTCATCAGGCCGGTCACAAATCGCCATTGACAAGATACATAAACTGCGCTATAATAAAAGTACGACATGTTTGCCTGCAACGAATAAGGAGAAGGAAACAATGAAAAGCATAGTTAACGACGAGCAATACGGCGAAATTGTATATGAGGAGAGCTTCTGGACGGGAAAAAAGCAATTGACTATAGGCAATACAAAGCCGGAAAAAATCTCAAAAAACACTTTTTCGTTCAACGACGGAGAAAAATTTGTAGCGGTAACATTAAAAGGGAACAGCAAGACCGGCGTTAAAATGATTATCGGAGAAAGAACCATACAATTGTCGCCGCCGCCTAAATGGTATGATATAGTGCTTGCATTGCCCGGATTTATCCTGATACTTACATGGGGAAACAGCGTACCTTTGTGCAACATCCTTCCCGTCGTCGGCGGCGCCATAGGCGGCGGCTTAAGCGCCGTACTGGCCTTTATTACCTTCTTTGCGATAAAGAGCGCCAACAAAATTTGGCTGAAAATGCTCATTGCTCTTGCCGGAGCAGCCGTCGCCTTCCTCATCTGCTGGGGCATAGGCGAAGCGTTAGTTGCGGCTTTGGGCGCATAGACAACGATATTGCAACTTTGAAAACAGACCGACAAACAGCCGTCTGCCCGACAAAAAGTCGCGCAGACGGCTGTTCACGTATCATATTAATATCGTTTTCAACATACAAAATTAGCCTTTTCCGCCGTTTTCGGCCAGATAGTCCGCAACGGAATGGGCGGCGACGTTGCCCTCGCCCACGGCCTTTGCGTACTGATAGGGCCTGCCCGTGCAATCGCCCGCGGCAAACACGCCCGCAAGATTTGTTCTGCACTGCCTGTCGACGACGATGTGGCCGCCCTCCGTTTTGAGCCCTCGCAGCAGCGTCGCGGGCGAAACGGACGAACGCAAAACAAATATCCCGTCCGCCTTCGTTTCGCCGTCGGCAAACACGAGCTTTTCCGCCTTGAGCCCGCCCACGATCTCTTTGGGCATCTTCATCACTATCTCGATATTGTCGCCCTTTACCCCGCAATTTTTATACATGGGCATGAGATATACCTTTTCGGCGAGCGTTGCAAGGTATTCGGCCTCGTGCTCGAAAGCCCTGTCGAATAAGAGCACTGCTATGGTTTTGCCCCTGTACAAAAAGCCGTCGCAAGTGGCGCAATAGCTGACGCCGCGGCCGAGAAAATCTTCTTCGCCCGCGATCGGCCTTGCCGTTACGACGCCCGTGCACAAGACGACCGTTTTGCTCTCATAGGTATCCGTGCCCGCCTGCACGGCATAGCGGCCTGAAAGGTCGTATACCGCGGTGGCGACCCTCTGCTCGGGCGCTATCCCCATGCCGCGCGCATGCGCGGCGAAGGCCGAGGCAAGCTCCGCCCCCGGGATGTCGGGGAGCCCGGGATAATTTCGTATCAGCTCGGCCGCCTCCACCTTTTTCGAAGTCGCGCCGCTGCCCAGCCAGAGGAAGTTTTTGCCGAGGAGCTTTAAATTGAGCGCCGCGGAAACGCCCGCGGGACCCGTGCCGATAATTATTGAATCGTAGAGCATCTTCACAAATTCCCGATCTTTTATTTACATTTTAATTTTAAACAACGTTGACATTAAATAAACGCCGCGAAAGGCCGTGCCTTTCGCGGCAGTTATTGATTTTTACCTTATCCTACCGTAAATAACAACTTCATATTCGCGAACCGCCCCGCCGCCGTATTGCGAAGTTAATATGAGGCCGGGCGGAGCCGATAATTATTCAGGCTGCTTGGGAGGAGACATGCGCGTCAGCCTTGCGCCCTCTTCCTCCAGGCTCTTGTCGGGCACGGCCTTGTCGCTCTTTGCCACCATCTGCTCGACGGTGACTTTGGCGCGCTCGACGGGGATTATGGTGCCGACGCCCGCAACGCAGCCGCCGGGACAGCCCATGCCCTCTATCATATAGCCGTTGAGCTTGCCCGCCTTTGCGAGCATGAGCGCCTTTTTGCAGTCCGCAAGGCCCTCCGCGTGGCGGATCTTGACTTCGGTGCCGGGATAGTATTCGTTAATGCACTTTTCTATGGCGTTGGAGACGCCGCCGGCAACGGCATATCCGCGTCCCGCGCCCGTTGCGGTGAACACGATGGGGCTCTCTTCCTGCTCTTCGAGGTTTATGTCAAACGCATCGAACATGCCCACGAGCTCTTCGAACGTTATGACGAAGTCGACGTAGCTGCGGATATACGTGCGCGAAGCCTCCAGCTTCTTGGCGGCGCAAGGGCCTATGAACACCACGCGCGCCTCGGGATCCCTCTCCTTGATATGGCGGGCGGTGGCGACCATGGGCGTGAGCTCCTGCGAGATCTCCGGCGCAAGGTCGGGGAACTGCCTGCGGGTGAGCTCCACCCACGCGGGGCAGCAGCTGGTGAACAGGAAGGGCTGCTCGCCCGTGGCTATCGATTTAACGTAGTGGTGCGCCTCGGTTATGCAGCCCATGTCGGCGCCGTAGGCGACTTCGTAAATATCTTTGAAGCCGAGCTTTAAAAGCGCCGTCTTGGTCTTGCCGGGCGTAACCTTGGGCCCGAACTGCCCGATTATGGCGGGAGCGACGGCCGCCACGACCTTATCGCCCTTCTTTATGGCCTGGATGAGCTGGAATATCTGCGACTTATCGGCAATGGCGCCGAACGGGCAGGCCGCCATGCACTGGCCGCACGCCACGCATTTGTCGTTATCTATCTTGGCCCTGCCGAATTCGTCGGAAGATATGCAGTTTATGCCGCAGGCCGACGCGCAGGGGCGCACGTGATGGGCGATGGCGTCGTACGGGCAGGCCGCTTTGCACCTGCCGCACTTTATGCACTTAGACTGATCGATGAAGGCGTGTCCCTTCACGACGGATATCGCGCCCTTGGGGCAGGCCTTCATGCACGCGTGCGAAACGCAGTTGCGGCACTGGTCGCTTACGACATACTCGTTGTCGGGGCACTTGTCGCATGCCGAGGGGATGACCTGCATGAGGGGAGGCTCGTAATATTTATCGGCTATATTGCTCGCGTCCAGGCCCTCGGTGATGTGCACGGGTTTGTTTGCGGGGCGGAGCGAAAGGCCCATCGCAAGGCGCACGCGCTCTGCCGCGATCTGGCGCTCGCGATAGATGTTCTCCCTGTACTTGGGCTCCTCGTCGGGCGTTATGATATAGGGGATAGCCTCTATATCGCCGGCAACAGACTCCGACTTATACGCCACGCGCGCCACTTCGGCAAATATCTTGCGCCTCAAATCGGTTACTACGCTCTGACTTTTCATTTAGACCACCTTGAATTTTTATTGTATCAGCGGAGAAATTATAACATAAACGGCAGGCGTTTGCAATACAGTTTTGCGCTTTTTTTGAATACCGCAAAAAATTATTGCCCGTGCGCGCACATTCTCGCTCTGCGAGAGCGATTCCCGCGGCGCGGCGGCGTTTTTGCTTTGACAGTTTGCGGGAATGTTGTATAATCTCAATTGCAAAGGCGCCTTAAAAAAATCAAGGAGTTTTTATGGAAAGAAAAACCATAGGTAAATTCATATCAGCGCTCAGGCGGGCAAAGGGGAACAGCGCGAACTCGGCGACATGCTGTACGTCTCCGACAAAGCCGTAAGCCGTTGGGAGAACGACGAATGCACGCCCGACCTAAACCTGCTGCCCGCCATTGCCGACATCTTCGGCGTGACCTGCGACAAGCTTTTGCGCGGCGAGCGGAGACCGCAGAACGGCGAACCGCCCTCGGGTGAGACCGCCCCGCCGACCGAGAAAAGCAAGAGGCGGCTTCAGGCTATACCGAACAAAAAATACTCCGCCTTCCGCAACTTCTCCTTTATATCTTTCGGGCTTGCGCTTTCGGGACTGATAGCGGCGATAATATGCGTTTTGTGCGGCAAAGAGGACAACGTTACGTGGCTCGGCTTTTTGCTGCCCGCATTCCTTACCGTTGCCGCCGCGGCATGCGAAACGCTGTTTACCTTTAACGGCACGGCAATGCCGGACGAACAGCCCGAAGAACACGCAAAGCTCGTCTGCGCGCACAATGCAAAGGTGATGCGCCTTGCCGTTGCCGCGGTCATGGCCGACGCCTTTGTATTCGGGCTGTGCCTGCCGTTTATCGGTGCGCCGTACAGCCATACGGTAGATATATACCAAACGGAAGCGCTCTTCATGCCCGGCACGGGTATCGGGTGCATGCTTGCGCTTGCGGCATACGGGATATATTTTAAAACGGTGCGCGCACGCATGATCGGGAAAGGCACGTTGAAGTTTTCCGACGAGCAGGCCGCAGCCGTTGCGGCAGACAATAAATTACTGTTAAAAATTTCGCTTGTTTCCGGCGCGATCTATATTTTGCTCGTAATTTTCAGCCTGATCGCGCAGGCACATCCCGACATGTTTTATTTTCAGAGCGGATCTTCCGTTGCCGACTACAGCGCGTCGGCCGTATTCGCCTCATATGCGCTCATGCCCATGGTTTGTGCCGCGGGCGCGATAGTTTATTTTTGCATAAAAAATTCGCGCAAAAAAATCAAAAATTGAATTGACGGAAACCATCTGAAATTTTATTTTTATTAAAGGGCGGCGGGCGCTTATAAAAAAGCGCCCGCCGCCGTTATTCATTTTATCGATCGTTAAAAATTACGAAGAGCCTCCGCGTCGCCCGTGCGGAGACCCGCGAGCGGCATTACTTCATGAAAGCCATAAACGCCCTGTAATTGCTGTACAGATCCGCCTTTGACACGAGCTCCCACGGCGCGTGCATGGAGATGACGGGCACGCCGATATCCACGGTATCGATATTCATTTTGGCCACGAATTTGGCGACCGTGCCGCCGCCGCCCGCGTCCACCTTGCCGAGCTCCGCCGTCTGCCAAACGACGCCCTCCCTTGCAAACATCGCGCGGACCTCGCCCACGAATTCGGCGCTCGCGTCGTTCGAACCGCTCTTGCCGCGCGCGCCCGTGAACTTGTTCATGCAGGTGCCGCACGAGAGCATGGCGGCGTTCATCTTTTCATACATGCCCGCAAAATTGGGGTCGTATGCGGCGGTCACGTCGGACGAAAGACACTTCGAAGCAAAGCGCGCCTTGCGGTAGGAGGCGCCCAGCGCCGCGCAGATATCCTCCATCAGATCGGAGTATATCTCGCTCTGCATGCCGGTATTTCCCTCGCTGCCTATCTCCTCTTTGTCCACGAGCATGGCAAGCACGGTGTGCTCGCTCTCGCCGTTCAGCACCGCCGTGAGCGCGGGATATGCGCACACCCTGTCGTCATGACCGTACGCGCCGATGAGCGCCCTGTCGAAGCCGACGTCGCGCGCGGGATATGCGGGCACGGCCGAGAGCTCGGCCGACAGGAAATCTTCTTCGCACATACCGTATTTTCGGTTGAGTATCTCGAGCACGGTGAGCTTGAGCCTGTTCTCCACCTTCTCGTCGTCGCAGGGCATGCCGCCAACGAGCACGTTGAGCTGCTCGCCGTCTATTATCTTTGCGCCCGCCTTCGCCATCTGCTCGGCGCCGAGGTGCGGCAGCAGGTCGTTTATGTAGAACACGGGGTCGTTTTCGCCCTCGCCCACCCTGATCTCCGCCTTTTCGCCGCTCTTTAAGACCACCACGCCGTGCAGCGCGAGCGGCATCGCCGTCCACTGATACTTCTTTATGCCGCCGTAGTAATGCGTCTTTAAAAAGCACATGCCGCCCTCTTCATACAGCGGGTTCTGCTTTATGTCCACCCTGGGCGCGTCGATGTGGGAGACTATTATCCTGAATCCGTCCTCCTCGAGGTTTTTGCTGCCGACGCGGAACACGACCACGCTCTTGCCGCGGTTGACAAAATACCTCTTGTCGCCCGCCGACAGCTCGTCGCCGAACCTGTACTCGGCAAAGCCCGCCTTTTTCGCCATTTCGACGGCGACCGCGCACGCTTCGCGCTCGGTTTTGGCGGCGTTCAGAAAGTCCTTGTAGCCTTCGGCGTATTCGAAGATCGCCTCCCGCTCCTCTTTAGAGGCAACGGAAAAATAGTTCTGCTTTTTGTAGGCAAGCTCGTCGTAACGCTCCTGCCCCTTTGTCTTTTTGTCTGACATGACTTGCTCCTTTAAAAATTTTATCCGCGCATATTATACCACCGCGGTGCGGCAAAAGCAAACATTGTTTTGTACGGCGGGCACATTTTATCAAACTTTCACCGCGGCGAAGCACGGCGCGCCCCGCAAAAGTCAAAGGGCGGCGCGGGCAAAATTGCCCGCGCCGCCCTAAGCCGTATGCCGCGCGTTCGGAGGGCCGCGCGGCCCTCTTTCAGTTCAAAACCATCCTGTCGTTTATTTCGCCGCCCGATTCGCGGAATTTTTCCAGGAGGTCTGCCACCTTGAGGGCGCTCTTCTCCTCTCCGCTCACGTCGTAGATTATCCTGCCCTCCTGCATCATCACCAGCCTGTTGCCGCAACGGATGGCGTCGAGCATGTTGTGCGTTA
>CALVQA010000077.1 GCA_944354725.1 uncultured Clostridia bacterium | reverse complement strand
CCGTCGGGCGCGCGGCAGACGTCGGGGGCATACATGCTGCCCCTGCCCCTGTAAGCCGGGTCGTCGCTCTTTTTATAGATGACACCCTCGAACCGCCAGTCGCTGAGATCGTCTGCGGGAGCCGACCACGTAACATAGTCGTTCATGCAGAACCCGCCGCCGTCGAACCTGTCGTGCGAGCCGTATACGTATACGCGGCCGTCGAACACGTGCGGTTCGCCGTCGGGGATGTATTCCCAGCTCGGCAGATAGGGATTGAAAGCCTGATTTTTCATTTTACCACCTTGCAAACGTATCTTTAAGCGCAAAGTACAGCGAACGGAACAGCTTGTATTTCTTCCGATACTCGAGCGCCGTCGCCTCGTCGGGCTTTACGGTATATTTTGTGGAGACCAGCGCCGCCGCGGCGGCCTCTACCGAGGGATATACGCCGCACGCCGTCATGGCGAGCATCGCCGCGCCGTAGGCCGGCCCCTCTTCGGTAAGCGGGATGTCCACTTCCACGCCGCACACGTCGGCTATTATCTTTTGCCACAGCGCGCTCCTTGCTCCGCCGCCGCACAGCTTGGCGCGTTCCACTTTGAGCCCGTTCGACCGCGCCACCTCTATACAGTCGCGCAGCGCGAACGCCACGCCCTCGAGCACGGCGAGCGTCATGTCGGCGCGGGAGGTGTCGGGGCGCATGCCTATGAACGCGGCGCGGGCGTGCACGTCGTTGTGCGGGCTGCGTTCGCCCATGAGATAGGGCAGGAAGAACACGTCGTTTTTGCCCATGCGGCCTTCGCAGCCGCTCTGCTCGGCGTCCATGTCCTTTCCGCCGACGACGTCCATCCACCAGCCGTTGCACGACGCGGCAGAAAGTATGCACCCCATGAGGTGATACCTGCCGTTTGCGTGGCAGAACGAATGCAGCGCGTTGTTGCCGTCGACCGAGAATTTGTTCTGCGAAACGAACACCGTGCCGCTCGTCCCGAGCGATATCGTGCAGTCGCCGTCGTTCACGTTGCCCGTGCCTATTGCGGCGGCAGCATTGTCGCCGGCGCCCGCGGCGACCACGACCTCGCCCGTGCCCCACATTTCGGCATACCGCTTTTTAAGGGTGCCCGCCACGCCGAACGACTCTTTGAGTTCGGGCAATTGCTCGCGGGAGACCTTGCAAAAGTCGCACATATACGTGCTCCAGTCGCGGTTTTTCACGTCCAGAAGGAGCGTGCCCGAGGCGTCGGAATAGTCGGTGCAGAATGCGCCCGTAAGCCTGTACGTTATGTAGTCCTTGGGCAGCATTATCTTTTTTATGCGAGCAAAATCGGAGGGCTCGTTCTGTTTGAGCCACAGCAGCTTGGGCGCCGTGAACCCGGCAAAAGCTATGTTTGCCGTCAGCCCCGACAAATTTTTTACCGTTCTGTTGAGGTAGTCGGTCTGTTTGGCGGTACGCCCGTCGTTCCAAAGTATGCAGGGCCTTATCACCTCGTCGTTTTCGTCCAGAACGACGAGGCCGTGCATCTGCCCGCCGCAGCTTATGCCCTTGACGTCGCCGGGGTCGGCGCCCTGCAGGAGGGCGGATATGCCGCTCTCCACCGCCCTTATCCATTCGTCGGGATCCTGTTCAGACCATCCGCTGCGGGGATATATAACGGGATACGTGCGGCTCTGACGCGCAAGTATGTTGCCCTTCTCGTCCACGAGCAGCAGCTTTACCGCCGACGTGCCGAGGTCTATGCCTATAAAAGTTTTCATTATTTTCCGTACAGAACGCCGTTGACTATGTTCTGCAGCATCTCCTGCTTGCCGCTGCCGGGCAGTGCGGGCGCGCCGAGTTTATCGGCGTATGCCGCAAGTTCGGCAAGGTCGGTTTTGCCGGAGATTATCTTTTTGCCTATCTCGCTGTTGCGGTAGCTGGAATAGCGCTCTTCGATATTCTTTTCAAGCCTGCCGTCCTCTATGAGCGCGGCGGCCTTGACGAGCCCGACGGCAAAGGTATCCATGCCGAGTATGTACCCCGCGAACATGTCTTCATAGGTATAGGAGGGACGGCGGTTCTTGGCGTCGAAGTTGAAGCCGCCCGTAAGGCCGCCAGCCTTTAATATCTCGTACATGGCCATAGTTGCGGTGTACGCGTCGAAGGGGAATTCGTCGGTGTCCCAGCCGAGGTGAGGATCGCCCTGGTTGGCGTCTATCGAACCGAGCATGCCGTTGATGGCGCATACGCGCAGGTCGTGCTCGAAGGTGTGGCCGGCAAGCGTGGCATGGTTGGCCTCTATGTTGAGTTTGAAATCTTTATCGAGTCCGTGCTGCCTTAAAAAGCCTATCGCCGTTGCCGCGTCGAAATCGTACTGGTGCTTCATCGGCTCCTTGGGTTTGGGTTCGATATAGAAGTCGCCCTTGAAGCCTATGCTCCTGCCGTAGTCCACCGCCATGTGCATGAGGCGGGCGATGTTTTCCTGCTCGAGCTTCATGTCGGTGTTCAAGAGCGTTTCGTAACCCTCTCTGCCGCCCCAGAACACATAGCCCCTGCCGCCGAGCTTCACCGTTATATCCAGCGCCTTTTTTACCTGTGCCGCGGCAAACGCGAACACGTCGGCGCTGTTGGATGAACCCGCGCCGTTCATGAAGCGGGGGTTGCCGAACATGTTGGCGGTGCCCCACAGGCATTTGATGCCCGTTTCCTTCATCTTTTCAAGGATATAGTCGGATATTTCGTCGAGGCGGGCATTAGTTACTTTTATGTCGTCCGCTTCGGGAACGAGGTCTACGTCGTGCCAGCAGAAATAGCGAATGCCGAGTTTCTGCATGAATTCGAAGCCTGCGTCCACCTTTGCGCGGGCATGCTCCATGGTGCCGGGCACCTGTCCGAAGCTCTTGTCGGCCGTGCCGCGGCCGAACATGTCCGTTCCGTTGGCGCAAAGATTGTGCCACCACGCCATCGCGAAGGGAAGATGCTCGCTCATCTTTTTGCCGAGCACCACCTTATCCGCATCGTAAAATTTAAAAGCGAGCGGGTTTTTGCTTTCGGGCCCCTCGTACTTTACAGAGGGGATGCCTTTAAAAATTTCTGCCATATGTTTCAACCTCTCATTATTTATTTCCGTTTATAACGGCCTTTGCCGTTTCAACCACGTTTTCTACGGTAAAGCCGTATCTTTCCCACAGATCGCCTGCGGGCGCGCTCATACCGAACTCGTCCATGCAGATATACGCGCCGTCGAGCCCGACGTACCTGCCCCAGCTCATGCTGCTCGCGGCCTCCACCGCCACTCTCGCGCGTACGCCGGCGGGGAGGACGCTCTGCCTGTATGCCTCGTCCTGCCGCTCGAAGAGTTCCATGCAGGACATGGAGACGACGCGCGCCTTGACACCCTCGTCGGAAAGTTTTTGCGCGGCCTTGACGCACAGCCCTATCTCGCTGCCGTCGGAGACGAGTATGACGTCGGGCACGCCGTCGCAGTCTTTGAGTATATAGCCGCCCCTGAGAGCCCCCTCCTTGGAAGAGAGCCCGTGCGCCATCAGCTTTTGCCTGCTGGTGACGATTGCCGTGGGGCCATCGGAAGTGAGCGCGCATGCAAACGCCGCAGCCGTCTCCGTGCCGTCGCACGGCCTGAACACCTGCATGCCGGGCATGGCCCTGAGCCCCGCGAGCTGCTCTATCGGCTGATGCGTTGGGCCGTCCTCTCCCACGCCTATGCTGTCGTGCGAAAGGATATATATCACCGGCAATCCCATGAGCGCGCTCATCCTCATGCCGTACTTCATATAGTCCGAGAACACAAAGAACGTGGCGCAGAACGGCACGAACCCGCCGTGCAGCGCGACGCCGTTGCATATCGCCGCCATGGCATGTTCGCGTATGCCGAAGTGTATGGCCGCGTTATAGGGCGTTTCGGGCGAGTAATACCCCTTGCCCTTTATTCCCGTGCAGTTGGACGGGCTGAGGTCGGCGCTCCCGCCGAAGAGGTTGGGGAGCAGGGCGTTTACCTCGGCAAGTATCTCGCCGCACAGGTTGCGCGTTGCCATGTCTCCGCCGCCGAACCGCATAAGATTTTCGCTTGCGGCGGCCTCCGCTTTGCGCTCGCCGCTGAGGCAGGCGGTAAATTCGGCGTATTCCTTGGGGTAGTGCTGTTTGTAATATGCCAGCTTCATCTCCCACTGACGCCGCGTTTCCCTGCCGTCGCGCCTCTTGAGCTCGGCATATTTTTTAACGATGAGCGGCGTTTCGAACGGCGGCAAAGTCCAGTTCAGGTTCTCTTTGAGCGCCTTCAACCCCTCGGGGCCGAGCGGGGCGCCGTGCACGGCGCTGGTGCCGCTGCCCGGAGCGCCGTAGCCGATCACGCTTTTTACTATTATGAGCGACGGCCTGTCGCGCTCTTCCTTGGCCGCGGCGACCGCCCTTTCGAACGCGACGATATCCTCGGCGTCGTCGAGGATCTGAACGTGCCAGCCGAGGGCCTCGTGCCTCGCGGCGACATTTTCGGTAAAAGCAAGCCGCGTTTCGCCCTCTATGGTTATGCCGTTGCTGTCGTATATAAGTATGAGTTTGCCGAGCTTCATGGTGCCGGCAAGGCTTGCCGCTTCGTTCTCTATCCCCTCCTGCATGCAGCCGTCGCCACACAGGGCAAAAGTATAGTGCGAAACGAGCTTGCAGTCGGGCATGTTATAGCGCGCCGCAAGGATCTTTTCGGCGAGCGCCATGCCCACGGCATTGGCGACGCCCTGGCCGAGCGGCCCGGTGGAACAGTCCACTCCGGGCGTGAGCCCGACTTCGGGGTGACCCGGCGTTATGCTGCCGTAGCTGCGGAACTTTTTCAGGTCGTCCGCCCCGACGTCGTATCCGGTGCAGTGCAGCACGGCATACAGCATGGCGGACGCGTGCCCCGAACTTAAAACAAACCTGTCCCTGTCGAAAAACGAAGGCTCGGACGGATCTATCTTCATGACGTCACCGAACAGAGCGGCCACCGCGGGCGCTATGCCGAGCGGAGTTCCGGGATGTCCGCTTCGCGCCGCTTCTACCTGTTCGGCGGCGAGCACGCGGATCGACCGTGTAATCTCGTCCATGTAATTAAGCATATCAGATTCCTTTACGGTTAATTTATATTATAATTTCGTTTACACGAAATTAATAGACTTTTTGTATATATTTATTGTATAATTGTTCGCGGGCGATCGTTGCAACGCCTTGCGGAGAACAGTAAAATGAAAAGCAATTTCGACGCGTCGCGCCTTAAACAATTTCTTAAAGATTTTTACGCCGTGGTGGGCATAAGGATATCGGTTTTCGACGACGAATTCACTCTCGTGACCGAATATCCCGAGACCCCTCCCGCTTTTTGCGCGCAGATACGCAAACAACAATCGGGCATAGAGGCATGCATCAAATGCGACCGCGATGCCTTCATGCGCACGAGCCGCAACGGCGAAGCGCACAACTATATTTGCCACGCGGGGCTGACCGAGGCGATAACGCCCATCCAGCTCGACAATCACATCGTCGGATACGCAATCTTCGCACACATGCTCCCGCAGGAGAACTACGCCTCTTCGCTGGCGAACATATACAGCCGCAGCAGAAAGTATTTCGACAGCGACGAGCAGATGTTCGACGCGATACACGCCCTTCCCACATACCCCGTATCCACAATAAATTCGTCGATACGGCTGCTCGAAGCGATAGCCGCGTTTTTGCAGATATCGAAGGTGACTAGCTGGTCAACCCGGGACACCGTGCATCAGCTCGACAAATTCATCAAAAACAACCTGAGCGACGACCTCTCCAACAAAGTGCTGTGCCGCCACTTTCTTATATCGCGCACAAAACTTTATCAGCTGTCGGTAGAAAACTTCGGCATGGGCATAACGCAATACATTACGTCGCTGCGTATAAAAAAGGCGCAGGACCTGCTCAGGGAAACGAAGTACAGCATAAAGGACATAGCCGACAAAGTGGGCATATGCGATTACAACTACTTTTGCAAACTGTTCAAAAAAACCACAGGCCTTTCCCCGAGCAAATACCGGCTCGAAGGCCCGTCTTTGACTGAATTCTAACACAGCGGCCGTAGAAAGTAAATATTTTGCAATATAAGCAACATCAAATGCGATAAACTCGGCCCCGCTATCCATGAAAAGACGTTTTATGGCGACAAAATACCAAAAATGCCGCGTTTTTGCAGCCGCCGCGCGTCTGCCGCGGGACGTCCGCGCACGCCCGCCCGCACACGAAAAGCGACGCCTAACGCACGCATCCCCTTTTTTATATGGCGGACACATATTACAGAATCAAAAACGAGCGGGGCGCCGCATACTGCGCCCCGCTCGCAATTTTTTTCGTTCGGCTCCTGCCAGCCTGCCTTTCCCCGCTTTAGGGACAGCTATCCCGGCGGCTTTTGTTTGATTTTTATTTTACGGTACGCGTCGATCTTATTTATCGCGCTTGCCGCCCGTAAGAGCTTTATTTTACCGACCCCGATTTTTGACCGGGACGGTATCCGATTTTAAAACAGGGCGCGCACGGCCACTTTGTCGGGCTTGCCCGAAGCGGTGAGCGGGATCGCGTCCATGTATTTTATCTGCTTGGGCAACTCGTTCTTTAACAGCACGTGCGCAAGGTCGCCCTCTTTGAGCGCGCAGCCGTCCTTTAACACCACGGCGGCGACGGGCACCTCGCCCTCGCGCTCGTCCTTGACGCCCACGACGCACACGTCCTTTATCTGCGGCAAGCGCAGCATCTTCTGCTCTATCGCCACTGGCGACAGGTTGTTGCCGTTGCGGATGACTATGTCCTTCTTGCGCCCCGTGACGCGCAGATAGCCCTCATCGTCGATATATCCGAGGTCGCCCGTGTGCAGCCAGCCGTCGGCGGACGCCGCGCCGCGCGCGATCGTGGGGCTCTTTGCAAGTATCTCTCCGTCGGCAGAGATCTCGACTTCGTTCATGGAATACACCCTGCCCACGGTCAGCCTTCTCGCTTCGGCGGGATCTTTATAGCTGCCGCAGCTTATGGCGACGCATTCGCTCATGCCGTATACGGGAACGAGCGTTATGCCCAGACCGCTCTCTATTCTTGAGAACTGTTCGGCCGTGCAGGGCGCGCCGCCTATCAGCCCGCACCTGAGGCTGACTATTTCGGCCGCGCGCGGGACTTCGGTCATGGCAAGATAGAGCGAAGGCACGCCGTTCAGGCGGGTCGCTCCGTACTTTATGATGCTCTCCACTATGTACTCGGGCTCGACGCTGCGCGGCACGAATATGCAGTGACGGGTCACCACCGCGGTAAAAATGAGCGCCAGACCGAAAACATGATGTATGGGAACTATGTCGATGGCGATATCGTCCGGGCAATATCCGCCTATCTGCGCGGTGTCGCGCGAGTTGTTTATAAAGTTATATTGGCTGAGCCCGATCGCCTTTGGCACGCCCGTAGAGCCGCTGGTGAATATGGTCATGGTAACTGCCATGCTGTCCTCGCGCAAAACGACTGCCTCGGCCCTCTCCGAAAAATCGAGGGGATAAGCCGCGCCGCGATCGTGCAGCACGCCGCCTTTATAAACAAAGCCCTCCGCGCCGACCGCTTCGCGCGGGTCATACAGCACGGCATGAGCGCCGATAAATTGCAGGGCAAAGAATGCAAGTATGGTATCGACGTCGCGCAGCGCGCACACGCCCACGCGCGTACCCGCCGTTATGCCGTACGACGAAAACTGCGCCGCGAGCGACCTCGCAACGGCGAGCGCCTGCGCCGTCGTGTACGACACGTTTTCATCGAAAATGAACCTGTCGCACGGCCGCGCCGCGGCAAATGTGCGAAAATATTCGTATATCGTCTTTTTTGAAGGTTGCATGATGACCTCTCAAAACTGGAAATAAGCAAAGCTGCTGACGTCGGAACCTGCGAGAAGGGCGAGCCAGCACAGCGCCACGGCTATGACGCCGTAGATGTACACGGCGGCTTCGCTCCCCGCCTCTGCCCGCGCGCCGTTGCCGAGCGGGAGCGCGCCGGCGCCCGTCTTAGGGAAAGAGTAAATAAACGCCATTGCCGCAAGGCTCACCGCGAGCAGCGCGAACTGCATGGCGTCCAGCCCAAGGCTCTCGAACGCGGACGCGATATATTCCGCGCCGAAACCCCACGCCGTGAATATCTGTTTGTATACCGCGCCTATCTCCGCCACGCTCTGCGCGCGGAAGAGCACGCAGCAGAACACCGACAGCACGAACACGACCGCGCGGCGTATGAACCGCACTCCCGCCGACTGCAAATCTATTCCGCTCCTTTCGAACGCCGCGCGCACAGGCTCGCGTATCAGCGACTCTATGCTCACGAGCACGCCCGCGGTCACGCCCCACAGCACGAACGTCCAGTTCGCGCCGTGCCACAGTCCGCACAGCGCGAACACCGCCATGGTGTTCAGCACGCGACGCGCCTTGCCCTTGCGGCTGCCGCCGAGCGGGATATACACATACTGCGTGAACCACTGGTTGAGCGTGATGTGCCAGCGACGGAAAAATTCGGTGAACGACGCCGAAGACAGCGGCCTGTCGAAGTTTTGCGTGAGCTTTACTCCCATCAAACGCGCCGAGCCCATGGCTATCTCCGAATACCCCGCGAAATCGTTGTAGATCTGGAACAGGAACAGCGCGCTCGCGGCAAACACCGCCAGCCCGTTCGCCGAGCCCGGGTCGGCATATACCTTGTTGACGAATATCCCGCAGAAGTCCGCCACCACGCACTTGCGGAAAAAACCCGAGAGCAGCCACCTGCACCCCTCGCTCACGTCCTCGGCGTTGAACTTGTGTTCGGCTCGAAGCTGCGGCAACAGCGTCCCCGGCTTTTCTATGGGGCCCGCCACGAGCTGAGGGAAATATGTGACGTACAGCGCGAAATACCCGAAATGCCTCTCCGCGGGATAGTCGCCACGGTATACGTCTATCACGTACGAGAGCGTCTGGAACGTGTAGAAACTTATCCCCACCGGCAGAAGCACGTTAAGGACTATGTCCTCCTGCCCCGCGTCGAACAGGCGTATGACACCCACCACGCTCTCTATTATAAAGTTTATGTACTTGAAAAATATGAGTATCCCGAAGCAGATGACAAGTGTGGCTATAAGCCACGCCTTTTTCACGCGCGCGCTCTGCGTGCGCGTTATCTGCAGCGACGCCACGTATGCCGTAACCGTGGTTATGCCTATGAGGATGATGAGCCACACGTTCCAGCTCATGTAGAAAAAGAGCGACGCGCACAGCAGCAGCACCCACCGCGCCCGGTGCGGCAGCAGCCAATACAGCGTTACTACGACGGGCAGGAATATGAGGAACTCGAGCGAATTGAAGTTCATTTATCCCACCTCGCGTACAACGGCAGCAGGTTCACCGCGAAAAACGCCACCGCGCATACCGCCGCCTCGTACAGCGGGACGCCCGACAGCAGCGCATACGTGAGCGTAGCGGAAAATATCAGCGCCGCCGCGATCCCGAAGGCGTAATGCAGTTTTTTTATGAGCGAAAACATGCCGAGCGCGAACGCGGCGGCAAAGCCGCACATCAGCAGCGGCGTTTGCAGTATTACGCTCTCCATTGCCATCCCCCTCTTTACTTCTCATCGGCCGACGCCGACGGCTTTAAGGTCCTTTGCGAGCTGCTCCGTGCGCAGCACCGTGCCCAGATCGTTCAGATGATAGTCGGTATCGTAAAAATACCTGCCCTTCCAGATATAGTCGGTGACTTCGGATATTATCTCGTAGCCGTACGGCTCGAACAACTCTTCGAGCCGGGCCTGGAACTCCTTAGCCGCGGCGTAGATGTCGGCGTTCCCGTTCGACTGCTCGTTCATGGGCGCCCAGGAAAAATATACCCTGGCGCCGCGCTCTTCGAACTTGCCGTAGATATCGGCGAGCGCCGCTATGTTCTCTTCCGTGAGCAGCGACATATAGTACCCGCAGTTTTCGGTGTAAGACACGTCGCGCGCGGCCTCCGTGCTCTCGTCGTACGGGCGCGGCTCGACGTAATCTCCGTAGTTGTTGAACATGCCGGTATGGTCGTCGTAGCTGCCTTCGTCCTCAGATTCCCGCAAGCCGCAATACATCTCCCATGCCTCGAACATGGTGGACGAATAGGAGAAATCGGCAAGCGCGAGCAGGTCGTAGTTGCCCTCGACCATGGCAAACACCCTGCCGTCTACGCGCAGCGACTCGAGGAACTGATACTGGTTCATCTGCTCGGGCGCGTGCACGAACACGTCGCCCGCGTTTATGTACGGCAACATGCACTCCATCTGGAACAGCGCGTTGAATTCGCCGTTGAGCCCCGCGTTGACTACCGCATACTCCCCGCCCAGGCTGCCCTCGAGCAGCCCGCTGTTCATGCCGTAGCACAGCGAACACCCCGAAAAGAGTATGAGCTTGGGCCTGTCTTTGTTGGCTATGATGAGGTCGAGGTTGTCGGCAAAACGCACGTTGTAGTTGCTCTTTTGCAGCCTCGGCGCCGCAACGGCGTTTACATGGTATGTGCTAATGTTCTTGGAAAACGCCCCGCGCCCCACGCTTTGGAGGCTGTCGAAAAAATATATCCTGTCGAAGGCCGCGTTGTTGAAGGCGCTCCCGTCTATGCGGGTGACAGACGCGGGCAGCACGAGCGTTTCCGACTCTATGCTCCCGCACAATATGTTGGTAGTGAACGAGCTCGATATGGTGCTTACCGGCACCCCCGCCATCTCGCCGGGGACGGCAAAGCACTCAACGTCGCCGTCGCCCCTGTAACTTGAGAGCGCCGCGGTGCCGTCATCGAGGAGCCTGTATGAAAAATCCTCGTCGGGCAGCCATTGCACCCACTCGCCGTAGAGGGTGAGCGTGGCGCCGTCGGCCACGGTGACGCGGCTGCCCAGCCCGATGTGCTCGCCGCTGCCGTCGCGTTCGGTGTTCCACCCGATGAGCGTGTATCCTTCGCGGAAGATGTCGGCGCCGCCGAGCGTGTTGGGGCGGATGTGGTAGGAGAGCGTGTATTCCTCCCTCTGCACCTTGCCGCTGCCGTCGTTCAAGTCGTATTCTATAACACACTCCCTCTCAGGGTTAGTGTTCACAGGCACTTCCGTCTCCTCCGAGACCACGCTCACGCGCGAAGGCCGCTTTATGTTTTTAAGCGTCAGGCGATATTCGCCCACCGCAGTCTGTTCTATCTCATAGTCGGGGTAGTCGCACGATACGGGCACGTACCCGGGCCGCATGTCCAGCACGAACGTGCAGTCTTCGCCGTACTCCGCTTCCGCGCTCCCCTCGCGGGCGGTGAAAAACACGCTGTCCGCCACGCTCACCTTTACGCCGGCCGTGCGCTCTTCGTTCCCCGCGTCCGCGCAGCCGCACATCATTACCGCCACCGCAGCGGCGGCAATGCAGACCGCGCGACCGATGCGCTTCTTAACGCCCGTATAGTTTCTCCGCATAGCTCCCCCAGAAGTAATTGTTTTTGAATGCCGACAGCGCCTCTTCGGGCACGTATATGCGGCAGTCGCACCCGCGGTCGAGATCGTATCCGACGGATATGTCGGACGGCGAGCCGTGCTCGAGCACCAGCTCCTTGAGGTTAGTGCACCCCTCGAAGCTGCCGTCGTACAGAGTACGGATGTTGGCCTGCACCGTTATGCGCTCCACTTCGGTGTTCCCGGCGAACGTATCCGCACTGAACTCCGTTACGTACAGCCCGTTCACCTGATACGGCACCACCAGCTCGCTCCGCCCGCGGCCCTCTTCGCTCAGCCCCACTATCCTGTAATAGTTGCCGTCCTGCTCGTATTCGAAACAGTCCTTGCAGCTGTTGTCTCCCTCGCCCTCTATGTCAGGGTCGGGCGCTACAGGCTTTTCGGGGATCACCGCCTCAGTCTTGCTCGTGTTGCCCAGCTGGTTCTTGAGATCGTTCACCAGCTGCACGGTCCGAACCGTCATGCCCGATTCGTTTAAATGAAAATTGGAATCGTAAAACCATTCCTTGTCCATTATGTAGTCCGCAATGTCGCTCATCACAGGAAAGGCGAAATTTGTCGACACGTATTCGTAAAACGCGTCCTGCGCGCCCTCGCTCTTGTCAGTTACGGAGTCCGCGTTCATAGGCGGGAACGAATAGTACATATCCGCGCCCTTTTTGCTTATTTCTTCATAATATCCGTTTACGTATTCTATGAATCCCGCTCCGTATATGCCGGGATCCAGTTTTATGGGATTGTTCGTGTCGGTGCCGCCCGGCATTGTGTTGTACGGGCGTTCGTAATTCTTTAAGTCGCAACGCTCGTCGAACGACGCGCGCGCGTAAACCCCGCTCGCTTCGGCGACCTCGCCCGTGCGCCACTGCGCGTATTTCTTCGCTGCGTACCCGAAAAAACTGCCTGCAAGCGCGCCGCGGTCGCTCTCAGACATGTCCCAAAACATCTCCATCCCGCCGTCCAGCGCGTACCACGCTTCCTCCGCGGAAAAGTAGAGCGACACCAACTGCTCGTACAGTTCGGGCACGAATATCACTATGTCGCCCTCACCGATGTATTTGCGCGAAAGGTCGAGCATGAGTTTTGTGCCGAGCGAACCGTACAGCCCGAAATTGCACACCGTGTATTCCAGCCCGCCCGCATGCAGCAGCTCCTCCATCAGCGCAGAGTCCACCCCGAACGCCACGTTGGAGTTGCCTATTATTACCACCTTGCGCCCCTTTGTTTCTTTCAGCCGGCTGTACATTGCATGCAATTCGCCGTAGTACGTTTCGGCGTACTGCGGCGGTATGCTGAGTCCTGCTATTATAACGGCTATGAAGGGGATGACTATGGCAAGCAACGTCACCGCTATCGTGACGAACGTCCGCTTGCGTTTGCGGCTCTCTTCCGTTGCCATATGTCCATCCCCTCCCGTTTGACCGTTTGATTGTTGCCCTTATGCGCCGTTTATGCGGCGTGTTCCCTCTTTTCTTTAACTATGCTGATGACCCACATCACCGCAAAACCTGCCGTGAGCACCGCCGCCACGCTTTCGGCCGCGATGAGCGCGGTACGCCACCACCATGCGCTCGAACCGATATTGGTGTCGGGGCCTATGCCGTTCATGGTGGCGCTGTAGTTGCCTATCGCATAGAGTATCCTGTGGCAGGCCTCGCGCATGGCGACGCAGAAAGTGGCGTTGTTCTTGAAGTCGTCCATCGCCGACTCGCTGCCGCTGCCCATATACACGTCGGTGCCGTTGGGCACGCCGTCCTGATAGGTCATGTAGCTTGCGCCGTTGGAGGAGGCCATGTCGGTTATGCAATAGCCGTCGAAGCCCCACTCGCTGCTCATAATGGCGGTAAGCTCGCCGTAGGCGCCCACCCACGTGGTGCCGACGCGGTTGAAGCCGCTCATCACGGCGTGCGCGTTGCCCATGCCTTCCTTGGAGGAGAGGGCATATTCGAACGGAGTGAGATATATCTCCCTCGCGCCCTGCTCGTTGAGCCATACGTTTATGCCGTTGCGCTGCGCCTCTTCGTCGTTGAACGCAAAGTGCTTTACGTGCGCTATTACGCCCTTTGCCTGAAGGCCCTGTATCTCTACCGCGGCGGCCATGCCCGAGAGATAGGGATCTTCGGAGAAATACTCGTGGCTCCTGCCGCCGAAGGGCATCCTGTGGATGTTCACGCCGTTTGCATAGAGCCCCGTGATGCCGTGATGGAGGCATTCCTCGGCCAACGCGTCGCCCACCTTTCTTATGAGCTCGTTATTGTACGTGGAGGCCCAGATGCCTTCGCTGGGGAAAGAGAGGCCGCTCTGCGAACCGCTGTAACCGGTAGGGCCGTCGGCTTCGGTGGTATCGGGTTTGCCTACCGAGGGAACGACCACGGTGGTCATCTGCCCGTTGCTGATAAGGTAAGCCTGATCGCCGAACGACATCTGGTCCAGAAGTTCGTCCCACATGGGATCATTATAATCTTTTCCGCGCAGCATTGCAAGCGTTAGATCGTTATCTTTGCCGTATTCGGGCATCTCGGCTTCGGGATCTTCCTCTATGGGCTTGTTGCTGGTAAGGCCGTCCCTTATTTTTTCGTCGGCGTTAAGCACCACCGCGGCCTTGGGCATGGTGCCCGTCCAGTTGCTCCTCGAAACGTAGGTGACGGTGCCCTCGCCGAGATATTTGTTGAGGTCGGCGTCGTCGAGCACGTTGGTTATCGTATTGCCCGTATGCGAAGATTTGGCAAGCGCGGTGCCCGCCGCGTCGGTAGATACGGCATATTCTTCGCCGTTGAAATCCGACACGGTAACTTTTGCGGCGAGCGATGCGTCGCCCGCGGCGTCCATCCTGCCCTCGGTGTTTTCAGCCGAATAGCCCTGGAACGCGAGCATGTTGTTTACCGCCTCGTGCGCGCCGTTGCCTGCGGCAAAGTAATAGTCGCCCTCGTCGAGGATGTATGTCTTGGCGTTGTTCGCGTCGTAGCTCTTGAACTGCTCCTTCTGAACGGTCACCGAAACGGTCTCGGATGCGCCGGGCTCTAAGGCCTGCGTCTTTGCGTAGCCGACGAGCTCGGCCGCCGCCTTCTCCACGCCGTGCTCTATATCGTATTCGGTATAGGGCTTCTGCAGATAGATGAGCACCGCCTCCTTGCCTGTATAGCCTTCGCCCGAGGCGTTGCTCGTGTTGGTCACCTTGAGCGATACGGTGAAGCTGTCGTCGTTCTCCTCTACCGTAAAATCGGAATATTCGAAGTCGGCATACGAAAGGCCGTAGCCGAAGGGATAGGCAACGTCGGCCGAGTAGTCGTAGTCGCCCGTGTTCTCCCTGCCGGTCACATAGTCGTAATACCTCGTCTCATAGTAACGGTAGCCGACGTATATGCCCTCGGTGTACACGCCGTAATAGGTCTGCGTGCCGTTGAGGCCGCTGTTTTCGCCGTAGATCTGCGCGAACGATTTGCCCTGATTGTACGAGAGCTGCATCGCCGCGGGCGAAGAGAAGTTGTTCTTTGAGTATGTATCCGAGAGTTTGCCCGAGGGAACGATGTCGCCCGAGAGCACCTTTGCCACGGCTCCGATGCCCGCCGCGCCGACGTTGCCCACCCACATGCAGGCGTCCACGTCGATGTCGTACACCGTTCCGTCGGCGGTGGTGAGGCCGTCGAGGAAGTCGAGCTGTATGGTGGCCGAGGTGTTGAGGATGACTATTATCTTGTCTACCTTCCCCTCCGCCTTCATCGCCGTGAGCCCCGCGAGGACGGACAGCTCGCCCGAGCTGAGCGAAAGATAGGTTTTGTCGTGCCCGTCGCTGCCCGTAGTGGTGATGTCGTCGCCCTCGCCGCTCGTGCGGGAGATGGTGACTACGGCCGTGGAGTATTCGGCAAGGCTGTCTTTCGCGTTCTGAGGCATCTTATCGAAGCCGTTTTCGTTGATGAGGTATTTAGTCCCCAGCTTTTTGCGCGTGGGAGCCGTGGTATAGTAGTCCCACATCATTTGATTGACCTGCAGGCCGGCATCCTCCATGGCGTCCTTGAGCGTCTGGTATTTGCCGCCCGAAGTGGCCGAGGAGCCGCCCGATATGTAGCTGAAGTTTGCCGAACCGGAGAGCACGGTGCTCACCTTTGCGCCCTTTTCAAGGGGAAGGGCGCCTTCGTTCTTTAAAAGGACGATGCCCTCGCCCTCCACCTCTTCGGCGAGCGAGCGGTAATAGGCCTCAAGCTCGGAATAATCTTTGTCTTTATAGTCGCTGTCGAAATACTGATATTCGGGATCGTCGGAGCGTTCTATGGTGGAAGTATCTATTTTGAGCGCGGAGTTGATGGCCGCGCTCTGGCTCATGGCTATCTCATATCCGCCCGCGATCACCACGAGCAGCGCCGCACAGCCCACGGCAAGCCCTTCCCACAGGCCTCTTTTAAATATTTTACCGTTCATCTTCGGCTCCTTCTTCGTTTATTGTCAAAATTTTGTCGCGCTTTGCCCAGGGGCGGATATTGCTCAGGCACGCCGCCACGAGCATACATATCCACGAGAGGTCGAAAAACAGGAACGTGCATATAAAGCCCGCCGTAAACGTGTTGCCGTCTATCGCCACGAAAACGTTGGCTATATAGGTCACCTGCGAGAGCACAAACTGCATGAGCCCGTACAACGCCACGAGAAAACCGATATACCTTACAGGCTTAACGATCTCTTCGGCCCACCCGAAAGGGAGCGATTCGCACACCATGCCGAGCACGGCCATGCCCATGGCCACGGCAAGGCAGACTATGGCGGTATCGTTGAGCTTGGGATTGAACTCCGTTACGCCCGTTTTTACATACAGGCAGAGCGCCAGCACCGCAAACAACAGCGCGGGCAGGGTGAGATAGAACCCCACCCCGCGCGTTGCAAAATAGTCTCTTATTTTTTCAGAAACTTTCATCGCGTTCACCGTTTATTTGTTTTCGTATATATTCATTTCAAGCTCTGCCGAGCTCCTGAGCTTTATGCAGTCTATTATGGGCGCCATTGCCTGCACGGTGCCCGCGCCCTCTATGCCCTGCGAGTTGTTCACATAGAGACGTATAACGTTTTCGCCCTGCTGTATATCGATGTTGTTTATTACCACTTCGGTATACTCGTGCGCGGAGCCCGCGCCGTCCCAGTGGCCGTCGGCATATTCCGAACCGTCGATGGTTATCGCGCCCGACCTGTAGCTTACGGGAGAACCGCCGTTTACCGTTATCTGGAAGGTATCCTGGGTGAGCGTTATCTCCCTGAATTCGGCGGCCACCCTTATGGAGAGCGAAACGCCCGTCTCAGCCCTGTCGGAGGTGAATTCAAAGTCGAGGTATGCGCCCTCGTAATACAGGCCGCGCACCGCCTTGCCGCCGCTTGCCGCCGTGTCGCTGCCTATGAGGCCGATGCCGGCAAGGTTGCTGGAGAAGCCGTAGCCTATCTTCTGGCCCATCATGTTAACCGTGTAGTCCTCTTCGGGTTCGAATCCGGTCAGCTGGGCGTTTTCCGCCTCGAAGGTGTATGTAAGGAGCCAGCGCGCATATATGCTCTGGTCGCCCTCGTATACGGTGTTGTTCACGAACTCTTCGGTGCAGGCCTCGTCCATGTACCAGCCCGCGAAGGTGTAGCCGTCCCTCTTGGGGTCTGCAGGTTTGCGCAGCTTGCCGCCCGCGGCAAACTCCTTCACCTCGTACACGCCGCCGTCGGGCGCGCCCTCGTAGTTCCAATAGAACGTAGCCGTGGAAGTTTCGGTGCCGGTAGCCGAAAGCCAGCCGGCATAAACAGTCGTGTCGGCGGTTATGGCCTCGTTTTCAAATACAAAGTCGGTGGTGAGCGCCTCTTCCTTATACCAACCGTCGAATATGTAATCGGCCTTTTCGGGGTCCTCGGGCTGGACGGCGAACTCGCCCTCCTTTACCTCCTGTGACTGCACCTCGCTGCCGCCGTTAGTTTCGAATGTAACTGTGTAGAATACGTCCTCTTCCTTTTCCCCGTCATCGGGTTTCTTTTCGTTTTCGGGGCCGCAGGCCGAAAGCATGCCCGCGCCGATCACAAGCGCCGCGGCGCAGCCGCCGCATATTATGCCCCTGAATAATTTGTTCATAACGGTCTCCTTTTAAATTTTTTACGGCTATATGCCGGGATGCGGCAATATGCCGTTGCCGCGAATTTTGTTTTGCGTTCAGCCCTTGAAGCGGGCATTGTTCGTGTCGGATGCGTATCGTAAAAAAAAATTGTTGCCCTCCTCCCTCCGCGGGAGGAGGGCAACTGCGTTTTATTCGGCTATTGCCTTAAGCTATCGTTATTTGTTGCCGTTCTTTTTGCTCTTGACCGCCATAACGACGCCTGCCGCCGCAGCTATCGCAAGCAGAGAACCTGCCGCCGCGAAGCCCGTTCCTACCGAGCCGGAGCAGCCGGAACCGGCTTCCTTGAGCTCGTCTATCTGGGCCTGAAGGTCTGCGATGTCCTCGGCGGTAACGTCGGGTTCGGCAGCCTCGAGAGCGTCGAGCTGAGCCTGCAGATCCTTGATGTCGTCGGCCGTTGCGATGCCTTCCTTCAACGCGTCTATCTGAGCCTGAAGGTCTTCGAGCGTGAGCTCGGGGCCGGGCTGTTCGATCTCGCCGCCGGCATTGGCAACTATCATCGTGAACGTGGTGGTTGCCGTTTCGGCGGAGCTGCCGCTGTCGCCCTTGCCGCGGCCCTTATCGCCCTTATCGCCCTTGCCGCCGCCCTGATCTTCGTTTTCGGCGGTGAGCTTAACGGTGAAGGTGAAGGTGCCCGACTCTTCGGGAGTGCCTACGATCTCGCCGTTTTCGCTGAGGGTAACGCCCTTGGGAAGCGCGCCTTCGCTTATTTCATACTTAACGGAATCGTACGAATCGGTGTTGTAAACTTCGGAAGTGAGCTCTGCATAGAACTCTACGCCTACCTGAGCCTTGGAGAAGTCGTCGCTCTCGGCGGTGGCCTTGATCGCCGCGTCTACCACCATGGTATAGTTGGCGCTCTTGGGGATCCAGCCGTCTATGGTGTAGTTTACGGTAACGTTGAAGGTGCCTGCCGATTCGGGCTTGCCGGTGATCTCGCCGGTGTTCTTATCGATGGAGAGACCTGCGGGGAGACCCTGTGCGGAGTAGGTCACGAAGGAGTCGGCGTCTACGCTGTTGAGCGCAACGCTGAGCTCGGTGCTCACGCTCTCGGTGGCCTTGAGCTCGCCGCCCTTTACCTCGAGGCCCGCATAGCCGTTGAACTGGCCCGCGGAGTTAGCCTGCTGGAAGAGCACGCCGTGTGCCATCTCCCTTACGCAGTACCACTGGGTGTAGCTGATCTCGTAAACGGTGGCGCCGTTTGCGCCCGCCTGAGCGATGTATACGCCCTCTGCCGCAGCGGTGGTGCCGTCGGGAAGAGCTTCGCCCTTCTTATAGAAGCCGCCGGTGGTCTGGTTGCCCGTGGTGGGATCGGTCTGGCCGGAGAGATATTCGGTGTTTGCGGTGGTAAGTATGGTCTGGTTGCCCGCACGCACCATCATGTCGGGGTTGGTCCTCTGGTTCCAGCCGATGTAACCGTCGGTAACAAAGTAAGCGTGGCTGCCCCATTCGTTCTGATAGAGCTCTATCGAAAGGTTGGTGTTGTTGGTGTTGGAGATGCCCGCGATCCTGCCGTAAGCAGTCATGCCGGCCTTAGATTCGCCTTCCTGGAAGATCATCTGGAAGTTCTTCATGTAGTTCTCCCTCATCGCCTGCTCGTCGCACCAGGTGAAGAGGCAGCCCCTGTCGGTCTCCTGATCGTTCATGAGGGCATGTTTTGCGTAGCATACGACGCCTCTGGACTGAACGCCCTGAGTGAGCGCGGCGCCCATGTAGCCGCCCTGCAGGCCGTCCTGCGAGAAGTATTCGTTGTTACGGCCGGAGAAAGGCGAACGGTGAGTATCGGCGCCGGGCGCATACCAGCCGTGGAAGCCGGTGATGAGAGCTATGTTGGCAATGAGTATGCCGCGCTCTTCGGCAAGCTCGGTGTTCCACGTTGCGGAAAGAAGGCTCTCTGCCGCCATCTGGAATTCCCGGTTGATGCTGTTGGGGCCGTCCCTGTCTACGGTGAGGTCTTTATCGATGCTGTTGATGTTGCCCGTGCCGTAGCCGCAGTAGGTGTTTACATAGCAGAGCTCGTCGTAGGTGAGCTGATTGAGGAAGGTATCCCACAGAGGATCGTCGTAGTCGAGGCCGCCCATATCGGCAAAGGTTATCTCGTTGCCGGAGGAGGTGTACATCCATATGGTCTGATTGCCCTTGTCGCCGTTGGCGCCCTCGTTCACGTACTGGGTCTTGGTGCCCTTTGCCTGCTCCCAACCTGCGGGAACGGAGGTGCGCGACCAAACATAGCCCGCATCGTCGTCGTTTACGTAATACTTGCTGTAGGTAGCGGTGGCGTCGTTTACGCCCTTATAGGTGCTGCTCACCGCATAGTTGTCCCAGAACGACCAGTTATCGAGAGCTTCGTTCTTGAAGGTGAGGTCGTCCATGGTGGGAGCTTCGGGGAAGGACAGGTCGAAGCCGTTTACCGTGGCGGTCACGCCCTCGGGCTTGGTGGGAACGGCTACGCCGGTGTAATTGGTAACGTTGCCGTTTATGGAAGTATTGGTAGCGCTGACGCTCTTGCTCCTGGTCATGCTGGTCATGCCGGATTCGCCGTCCTTCATCATGTCGGCGGTACGGATGTTGCCGAAGTTACTGTCGTTTACCGCGGTTTCGCCGTCAACGCCCTCGCCGTTGGAGTTGAGTCCGTCGGTGAACAGCGAGGATACCTGAAGGCCGGAGTAGTCGTCCTGCTCGAGAGCTATATCCTTATCCAACGTGAATTTCTCTTCCGCATAGCAGGCGTTGTCGCCCGAAAGGTCGTAGTGCGAATCTTCCATTATGCGGAGGATATATTCGCCGCTCTCCATTATGTATGCGCCGCCGGTCTCGTCTTCCTGCTCGTAGAAGGAGAACCAGGAAGCCATATCCTGAACGTTTACCTCAACGACTACCTGATCGGATGCGCCGGGCTGGATAATATCGGTCTTGGCATATCCTACGAGGGTAACGGCAGATTTTTCCACCTTGCTGCCGTCGTCGTAAGGAGCGGTAACGTATATCTGAACGGTCTTTTTGCCCGCCATGTCGCCCGTGTTGGTAACCGTTACGGGGATATACAGTTTGGATACCTTTGCGGCCTTGTCTGCCGTGGAGGCAAACAGATCGGCAACGCCCTCTTCGGCGAGCTCGGTCTTTAAGGAAGCGTCGGTGAATATGCCGTTCGACTTGAATGTGAAAGTCGTGTAGGAGAGGCCGTAGCCGAACGGGTATGTAACGTTGTCTTCCCACCACTGCTCGGCGGCTTCGGGATCGACGGCATACATATCGGTATAGTATGTTTCGTAATACTTATAGCCGAGGTAGATGCCCTCTTCGTAGTCGACGCCGTGGAAGCCTTCGGTATCGCCTATAACGTCGGTGCCGTCGGCGAGCTTGCCGCTCGTTGCACCCTCTTCGTTCATATAGTCGTTCTGGCCCGCCGCATATGCGCGCGACTGGGAGTTGTCGCCGAAGTTATACCAGGTGGGGTCGGCGGTGAAGTCGGAATACCACTCGTCTACCAGACCGCCGGAGGGATTCACTTCGCCCGTAAGGAGCTTGGGAAGCGCATTGAGGCCGCCTTCGCCCGGCCTGTCTACGTTGATTATGGCGTCTACGCCTTCCCAGTCCCTGAGTTCCTTTATCTCCATTGCGTTGGAGGTGTTGAGGACTACTATTACCTTTTTGAAGTTGTCGTTTGCTATCTTCAAAAGCTCCCTCTCGCTGTCGGTGAGCATGAGGTAGTGCTTATATGTGTTGCTTTCGGCTGCCGCCGCCTGCGTCTGAGGGCCGCCCTGGCCTTCGTCGGAAGAGGGAGCGTCCTGCGCAAGGGCAACGTGAGATTCGGTATCGGCTTCGCCGAGAAGGTTGGTGCCGGCCTTTTCGCTCGTTATCCTGCTCGCGTCGCTGCCTTCGCCGCCCGTCCTGGAGAATACGACGATAGCCGCGTCGTTATACATGCGGAACGAGCCCTTTACCTGGCCGTTGAAGTTGGTCACTTCGCTGCCCATCGTCGTGCCCTGAATGTCGTAGAAGTTCTTTAAGGTGGGGTTAACGTTGAAACCCGCGTCCTCGAGCACGCCCGCAACGGTGTCGCCGCCGCCGGCCGTGTCGCTCGCGAAGCTGCCCGTCGCCGCGGTGCCCACAAGCGAATCGGAGCTTACGCCCAGAACGCTCACCGCGGCATTCCCGCTCATGGGAAGGGCGTTGTTTGCGTTTTTGAGCAACGTTGCGCCTTCCGCGACCGTCTCTTCGGTGTGCCTTTCAGCCGCAACGAGAGTTTCTTCGAGCGAGTTGAAGTCCGTGTAATACTTGGTGAGCTTTCCTTCCGACCCCGCGGCGTCGGCCATTACGGCAAGCGGCCCGGTGAGCGAAGAAAAACTCAGCGCAAGCGTGGCGGCGCAAGCAACCGCAGCGATCGCTCCTCTTTTGCCGGCTTTTCTGAATTTTGCCATCACAAATTCCTCCATTGAATATTTTGTCATTTACAAACACTATTCGTTTGTTTAAGACAGGCACATTATAGTAATTAAGTGAATAAATTTCAATATCGGTGAAACGAACCGCAATTTATCGGTCACACACAGACAAGCGTTGAACGAACTGCAATTTTTTGTTAACCAACTGAAAGGTCTTCCCCCGAAAAGCGTTACGGCGCGGGAAACATCCCGCGCCGCAGCTGATTATAAGGAGGTGATGAATGAAACATTTTGTGTGCACGATCGCGAACGAACGGGCTTATTCGCCGTCGAACAAAACGGCGCCCGTCTTTCTGAGATAGCAGAGATACTGCTCTTTTAGCTCCTTTATCTTCTCTCTGCTCACGGCCAGCTTGAGGCCGTCTTTGTAGTTGAGCACCACTCCGCTGCGCTCTATGCGCTGCACGAACCTGAGGTTTACGAGGTAGCTCTTATAGACCCTTACGATGTCGTATTTGAGGAGCTTGCTCTCGAACTCCTCCATCGACATGCGGCACTCTATCTGCTCGCCGTCCGCCATATAGATATATTGTTTGTAACGGAAACTTTCGATATAAACTATGTCGGATACCTTTATGTTGCGCACGACGGAATTGCCGTTGGTCGATACTGCTATCGCCACGTTTTTCATTACGCGGGCGTTTATATAGGAGAGCAGCGTGTCTTTGAGGTCGTTCGAAAAGTTGTTCTTTCTTACGAAGCCGAACGGCCTTACCGAAAAACTTTCGAACACCTTTTCTTCGCGGTTCGACACGAAGATTATGTCGGGGGAGTCTGCCCGCTTTTTGAGCGCCTTGGCAAGGTCTATACCGCTCAGGCGCGGCATGTCGATATCCAGAAACAGCACGTCGTACTGCCTTTCGCCGCTCTCTATGTTTTTATACAGCGCCAGCGGCGAAACATATTTATCCATGTTGGCGGGAATGCCGCACTTTAAGAGTATTTTTCTTATTTTTGCACAGATAGCCTCACACACGATCTCATCGTCGTCGCATACGGCAAAAGCTACGGTGTTTTCCATGATACTCTCTCCGATAATGTTATATTATGCCGAATTCCAGCATGACCTCGGCTATGAACTGATTATCTTCTATTGTGTAGTTGACGATGCCGTTATATTTTTCGGCAATGCGCTTTATTATCCTGTGCCCGTAACCGTGGTTGAGCGCGTCCTCCTTTTCGGTGTTCATAAGAAGGAGCGCGTCGCGGTCGTACCCTTCCCTCAGCTTGTTCCGCACGCAGATATAGAGCTGCTCTCCGCGGCACACTATGCGGCAGCTCACCAAAAAATCTTTGTTGTCGGCGCGCAGCACGGCTTCAAGAGCGTTGTCTATGAGGTTGACGAGAATGCGGCATAGATCGCTCTGTTCGAAGGGAAGTTCCCCGGGAACGTTTATGGTGGTGACGAACTGTATGCCGTATTTGTTGGCCTTTAATATCTCCATGTTTATAACGGAATTTATAAGGCTGTTGCCGCAGTCGACGAAGGAATTGCCCGTTTCGCTATAAAAACTTTCGTTCATCGACTCGAAATACTTTTTGAGCTCGTCGTACTTGCCCTCGGCAAGCATTATCTCCATTACCTTGCACTGGTTTTTGATGTCGTGCCGCATGGAGCGCATCTCGCTTATGGCCTGCTCGGAAACGACGAGCATCTGCTTGTCGGATTCGAGCAATTTGTTCTTTACCTGCAGCTCGGTCATGCTCTTGCGCACTTTGCAGTGGAAAAATATCATCAAATAGCCCGAAACGGCGAAGATGTATATCACGCATAGCGTGAGAGTGTAGTACAGGTCCTTTGCCGCGGACGGCCCCACGTATACGTTGATGATCGTTTTTGCAAATATGAGCACGGCCGAACTCACCGCGTTGAGCATTATGAGCGCGACGGAGACGGCGGGGATATCGCTGTAGTACCTGAGCGTATAGCGGCGCAGCAGCAGGCTGTATGCTATGATGAGCACATAGAACACAAGGTTTATCCACTCATACCCCTCCGGCAACAGGTTCATCACCTGCCTGCCGAGGTCGGCCACCGCTATCACCGAAACATAGAGCGTGGCGCCCATTATCACCCTGCTTGCCGGGGCGATGCGGTTTATGCACAGGTACACTATTATCACTGCCAGCCACGAGAGCTGGAAGTTTATCCCCGCGAGGAAATGCCAGCTCTTTGAAAGCGCGAAAAGCCCCCAGTTGAGCAGCGTGCTCACCCCGAACAGCACGACGACGTGAGCGGCGGCGACAAGGAAAGATCTTACCGTTTTTTCAAACGGATAAAACACTATTATGAGCGCGGCGCACACCGTTATCAGCTGAGCGATAAAAACGTAATCGTAAACAAAAGTAAAAAATTCCATAATGTTTATGAAGCATCATTGCTGTTTGCGCTATGCGCAAACAGCGGGGGCTCCCGCTGAATTTCCGAACAAATTATATCATCGGCAAATAATTTTGTAAACAGCCGTTGATAAACTGCAACTTTTTCGATACTAACAGCAATAAATTTATTTTATTATAATTTAAAAGCGCGGCGCCGTCAACGGCGCCGCGCAAAAAATATTTTTATCGTTCATAGCGCATATATTTTTGCTTAAAGAGCGCGAAAGCCGCTTTTTGCCGCCGCCCCGCCCGACGAAGAGCATTCCGAAGAGGGAGCGCCGCTGCCGCGGGCTGCCGTTCATAAAAGCAGCAACGACAAGTCGACCACGGCCAGGATCTCGGCAAAATACCAGGCGAAGGAGTCGCCGTACACGGGCAGGTAATTGCCCGACCCGAGGTTGCTCACCGGGACGCTGCCCACGATGGTGCCCGTCTCCTCATCGTAGAGCGCGAGAAGGCTCTGCGACTCGTCTTCACGGGCGGCGCGCGCCAGCCGATACCCGTTCCACTCGGCAAAGCACCACACATACCTGTAGCCCTCCACCTCAACGCCGATTTCGCCGGGCCGCGCTCCCGCCTCCCAGTCGGACAACTCGTACTCGTAAGTGCCGAGGTCTACGGCAACGTCGCCGAGGTAAATGTCGGAGAGATAGAGGGTATCTGTCTTTGCATCGTACTTGTAGGCGGAGCGCAGGCCGTAGAAGGCAGTTTCGTATTCGTAAGTACCGCCATAAACATCGATATAATAGCATCCGATGCCGTCGCTGAGCACGTAGGTATCGCCGCACAGGGCCGACAACGTCAATTCGTCCGAGGCCTCCTCGTCACTGACGAACGCAGTGCCTACGACGGAGAAATCGGAGGTGTCGAACGTGACGCACCGGTAACCCGATCGATTCTTGAACATGTACCAATATCTCACGTCGACGGCGGGATCGTTCAACAATACCGTCATAAGCCCGCCGCTGAAATCGACTTCGCATATATCGTAGCCGAACTCGATGCTGCGCACCATGCGCCCGTCGACGGTGTAAATATACAGCACGTTTTCTTCGCACAACAAGACAAGGCCGTCGTGCGAGGCGATTACGTCGTTCCCATTCAGAGCGCCGAGCGAATAGTAGGTGACCGCGCCCTCCGAGATCCACAAGTCGTCGGAAACGGGGAGCGAGGCATATCCGAGGTCGGTGCTGCCAAGCACTTTGCAGCCTTCTTCGACGTAAGCTTCGTATATGAGCACGTCGTCCAAGACATCGGGAGCGGGCACGCCGAATCTGACGGAGATATCCAAAGCTACGTTCACCGTGGTGTCTATGCCCGGCATTTTAAAGTCGAACGACAGCACAAGAGTCTCTCTCATCTCGTTCTGCCGCGACTTCATATAGGCATATACCCTCCGGTTGCCGATCTTGGCCTTTTTATACCGATCTTTCAGCTCACTTTCCGCCTCATCGAAATAGTCTTTGAAATAGGAGGCGTCTGCCCTGAAAACAAATACGTCGCCGTCATCTCCGGGATATTTCTCGGCATTGAGGAACATGCTCTCGGGGTCGTTTAAAAGCTCGGCGAACATCTCGTAGTCGGAGCCGCCCTCTATGCCCATCACGGAGAGGAACTCCGCGATGTCCTCGTCGTCCAACGAAATTTCGGGGGACTGCCAGTCGATATTTTCTATATCCGACCAATCCATATCCCCGAATACCGACTCGCCGTCCATTGTCTGCACTATCTGCCAGTAGTAACCGCCGTATGCATACTTCGTTTTGCAGACATAAACATTGCCGTTATACAGATACACGAG
>CALVQA010000076.1 GCA_944354725.1 uncultured Clostridia bacterium | reverse complement strand
CCGTAAGCGGGGAGCAACCATCGAACGCATAGCTGCCGATAGAAGTAACGCTGCCGTCGCCGGGGACAACGCTGTTTTTGCAGCCGGCGATCAACGTTTTGGTAGCAGTTTCGATAATGCTGTTGCCGGCACTGTGATAAACGGTATTTCCGTCGTCTACCGTTATGCTTTCAAGCGAGGAGCAATTCCCGAACAGCGCGTCGCCGATACAAGTAACGCTTTCGGGTATAACTATGCTTTTAAGCGAAGTGCAGTAACTGAACGCGCCTCCGCCGATCTCGATAATGCTTTCGGGTATGATCACGCTTTCGATAGAATAACAGTACATGAACGCGAAGCTATCGATTTTTTTTACGGGCTTGCCTTTATATTCGGAGGGGATGACTATGTTCGTATCGGTGGCGGTGCCTATGCCCGTAACGGTGTAATATGTTCCGCCGACAAGCGAAAAATATTCCAATCCCTCGGTAGGCTCGGGTTCGGGCTCTTCCGGCATGGTTTCGCCGCACACGTCGCACAGTCCGTCGCCGTCTTCGTCGACATGCTCGTCGCACGGCTCGGGCTGTTTTTCGTATCCGCACACCGTGCATGCGTTGCCGTCGAAGGTATGTGCGGCGCGGCCGTTCACTTCGTCGTGTCCGCAGGTGGCCTCGTGCCAGTGATACTCTTCGTCGAACGTCCACTCCTCGGAAAAGGTGTGTTCGTGAGTGGTCTCGTTCTCTTCGGGGCCGCAGCCCGCAACGCCGAGCGTAAGGCATGCCGCGGCTACAGACGTAAGCAGAAGCAAAAACAATTTTCTTTTCATTTTCCGCTCCGTAAAGTATTATTTGCAGGGCGGGCGCGACGCGGCCGTGCGGCCGCCGTATGCCGGGCGCGGCTTCGCAATGCCGAACGGGCAAGCGTTTGCCGCAGGTGCACAAAAAAGCGTGCCTTCAAACGAAGACACGCCCTGCATGATGTATCTCCGATTGTTGTCACGCAAACTTTCACCATATCGGGAAATAGAGATACGAAAATGCCCCGTTCGTATCCCGATATAGCAGCAATTGAGTTTACGTGACGATTGCATTATACCACAAGTGCGCCCGAAGCGCAACATCTGTGCGGAAAAATATAAAAAATTCCGCCGCCCGTCGGGGGCGGGGCAAATAAAATGCGTTTTATGGCAGATAATAGTGATATGCAGCTTTCCGTGGCAATAGAAAAGATAAAGGGCGTGCTCGTTTCGCCCGATGTGATAACATACGAGTTTTCCTCCGAAGAAGGGAAGAAATTCGCGCTCGTGTACGTCGACGGGCTCGTCGACAAGGCCCAGCTCGGCGAACTTGTGGTAAAGCCGCTGTCCTCCGCCCCGCGCGGCGCCACGGCGAGGGAGATCCGCGCCGCGCTCGCCTCGCCCGAGGTCAAGGAGTGCAGCGGTGCGGAGGCGGCGGTAAAGGAGATATCATACGGCGGCGCCGCCCTGCTGTGCGACGGCGAAGACACGGTGTTCATAACGGGCATAGCCAAGCCGCCCGGCCGTGCCGTGGCGGAGCCGCCCACGCAGATAGCCGTAAAGGGCCCGCGCGAGGGGTTCACCGAGGATATCAAAGTAAATTGCGCTCTCGTGCGCAAGCGCATAAAGTCGCCCTCGCTGCGCATGGACACTTTGCGCACGGGCAGGCGCTCCGATACCGCCGTAACGGTGTGCTACCTTGCCGACGTGTGCGACGAGGGCATACCGCAAAAGCTCAAAAGGCAGATAGAGCGCAACGAGATAGACTTCGTAGCCGACTCCTCATACGTCGGCCGCTTCGTGTCTTCGCGTCCGCGCTCGCTGTTCAAGCGGTGCGGCACGTGCGAAAAGCCCGACATATTCTGTGCCAAGCTCTCCGAAGGCAGGGCGGGCATACTCGTCGACGGTTCTCCGATCGCGCTCACCGTGCCCTATATGCTCGCGGAAGATTTTCAGTCGTCGGAAGATTATTTCATCTCGTGCTACCGCGCCACGATATTGCGGGTGCTGCGCGCGCTTGCGGTGATAGCGGGCATGCTTTTGCCCGCGGTGTATGTGGCCGCGCAGTTGTTCAAGCTGCAGCTCATCCCCTTCAAATTGCTGCTGAACATATCCAGCTCGGTCTCCGGCCTGCCGCTTTCGCCGGGAGTAGAGATGTTTTTAACGCTCTTCGTTTTAGAAGTGCTCAACGAGGCCTCCGTGCGCATGCCTAAATATGTGGGGCTCGCCATTTCGATAGTCGGGGCGCTCGTTCTGGGCGAAACGGCGGTGAATGCGGGCATAGTATCCACGCCCGCGATAATAATCGTCGCCTTTTCGGCGATATGCCTGTATGTGGTGCCCGACCTCGTGGAGACCACCGCCACGCTGCGGTGGATATTCCTCATAATCGCGGGCAGCATAGGTACCTTCGGCATAGTGCTGTTCATAGGGCTGCTGCTCTGCTATCTCGTCACCGAACAGGCATACGGCGTGCCGCTCTGCGCGCCCTTTTCGCCGCTCGTCCCGCGCGATCTTTCGGACGGGCCGATAAAGCGCGACATGTTCGCCCTCACGCGGCGGCCGAAGTCGCTCAACGCAAAAAACAAGGTGAGGTTCAAAAAAAAGTGAGCCGCGGGCGCGCCCGCGCGCGGAGGTGTGTATGAATGATCAGTTGTGCACCCGTCAGGTGTGTTTTATAATGTCGGCCTATTCGGCCGCGGGAAAATTGCTCATGATGCCGGCGGTGCTCTCGTATTATTGCGCAGGCGATCTGTGGTTGCCCGCGCTTGCGCTGTACGCCCTGCAGACGGCGGCGGTATGGGCGGCCGCCTACGCTTCGTCAAAAACGGACAAGACCTTTTTCGCTTTGGCGGAGGGGGCGCTCGGCAAAGTTGCGGGCAAGCTGCTTTCGTGGCTGTTCGCCGCCTTCTTTCTGCTCGCGTGCGTGCTGCCCGTGCTCGAACAAAAGCTGTTCGTGCAGTCGATATTCTACGATACCATCCCCTCGCTCGTCACCTTCCTGCCGTTCTTCGTCTTTTCGGTGTATGTCGGCGCTAAGGGCATAAGGAATGCGGGCAGGGTGGCCGATATCGTCATGCCGCTCTTTTTCGCGGCGTTCGCCGCGCTCGTGATAATGTCGGTCGGAGAGAGCGATATGTCCGCGCTGCAGCCCGTGCTCGTTTCGTCGTCGCCCTCCCGCCTGTTTTCGGGCGCGCGCTTTTCGCTGTATAATTTTGCCGACGGCGCGGTGATGCTAATGTTCATGGGCAGGTTCGCCTATAAAAAGGGGGATGCGGCAAAGATCACCCTCTCGTACGCGGCTTCGGCGCTCGCCGTGCTGTTGTTCCTCGCGCTCTTTTACAGCATCTTTTCCTCGCTCGCGCCCGACAGGTACTTCGCCGTGGGGCAGATAGCGGTGTTCTTCCCCGCCCTGTCGTTGGTGGGCAGGGTCGACCTCGTCGCGGTGTATGCCGTGGAGCTGTGCATGCTCTTCGCGCTCGCCCTGTATATAAGGCTTGCCGTTGCGTGCGTGTGCGGCGCGCTCGGCAAGGAGCAGACGAAGGGGCGCAACGTGCGTCCCGCGGCGGCAGTTGCCTCTCTGGCGATGAACGTCCTGCTGCTCGCTGCGGCGATAATTTTCAACAACAGTTACCTCGTCGTGCAGGAGGTTTTCGGCCGGTATCTTTGGTGCGTATATCTCGCGTTCGCGTTCGTGCTGCCCGCCGTCGCCGCCACGGCGGCAAGATTTGCGCGCGGGGCGCGCGCATAGAGCGCATGCCGCGTTCGGCGGCGTACATAATTTCGGAGGGCACGATCATGCGCGCAGGCACACGCATGCAGGCCGCGGCAAGGATAGCGTTCATGGCGCTCGTCGCGGCGATGCTGTTTTTGTTTTTCACAAACGACTTCGGGCTCGTGGATATACACAAGACTTCCATAGTTGTGGCGGTGGGAGTAGACGCCTCAGAGAGCGGCTACCGGGTTACCGCGCAGGCCGCCGTGCCCACTCCCGCAAGCGGCGAGGGCAGCGCCTCGTACACTCAGGTGACGGGCAGCGGGGCGACGGTCGCCGACGCCATCGACGACATCAACGCAAAAACGGGCTTTTATCCCAAACTTGCCTTTTGCAACCTCGTCATACTGGGGGAGAGCTGCGCGGAAAAGCAGCTGTTCACCGTGCTCGACTATTTCTACCGCAACGACTACGTTCCTCTCACGGCGCTCGTCGGCATATGCCGCGGCAGCGCGGAGGAACTGCTCGCGCAAAAGCCCTCCGACGGGGGCATGTCGTCGTCGGCCATCCAGCGCGCGATGAGCGAGGAGCTGAAAAATTCGGCCAACGCGTCCACGATAAATTTAAAATTGCTCGCGCAGGACGCGGGTTCGCCCTCGAGGAGCTCCTACATGCCCGTCATAAAATATTCGGGCGGAGGGGGAGGCGGCTCCACCGCCGCGACGCCCGCGGGAACGAGCGGAAGTTCGGACGGGGGCGGTGCGGGCAATTCCGCCGAATTCACCTGCCTCACCACCGCGGCGTTCGACGGCGGCAGGTACGCGGGCGAACTGAGCGAAGAGCAGTCGTTTGCGCTCAATCTGCTCCGCAACGATATCCGCCTCGCCGTCATGAACGTGGAGCACGACGGGAAGAATTATACCGTCGCGCTCAAAAACAATTCGTGCAAAACGGAGGTGGGGTCGGAGGGCGGCATGCCCGTTCTGAAAATAAAGTTCCGCGCCATCGCCAACGTGCAGGCTGCGGAGACGCGCCCCGCCGCCGAGAGCAGCGCCAATTCCCATCTCGTGCCGGAGGAAGTGCTCGCTGCCGCGTCGTCGGCGATAGAGCAACGCATGCGCTCGCTCGCGGAATTTTGCGTGAGCAACTCCTGCGACCTTTTGGGCGCGGGCAGCATGTTCTACCGCCGCTTTTATTCCGACAGCCTCGCTCTTGACGGCAGGGTTATTGACGTCCTCAAAACGGTATACGATATACGCGTAGGCAGCGTGCGCTGACCGCGCCGCGGCATGCCCGTCCGTTTTTTGCGTGCGCGGGAATGCATCGGCTGCCGCACACGTAAAAAAATACGGGGGCGGCGCTTGCGCCGCCCCCGTCCGCAGGCCGCTCAGGCCGTGCGCGGTATTAAGTTGTTACGGGCTCTCCGCTTTCGTCCGGGGTATCGCCCTCTTCGTCCTTGCCGTCCGCGTTTACTTCGGCGGAAAATCTTTCCGCCGCTTCGCACGCGAGCGCCGCTATTAGCTCGGCCTGTTTGTCGCTCAGGCCCTCGGCCGCATATTCCTTCACAACGTCCGCGGCGGCGCTTCTGAACTGTTCGCCGGAGAGCGCCTTATACAGCCCGAGTATCTTGTTCGCGCATTCGCTCTCCTTTCCGCTTACGACGTTGCCCCTCAATATCCACACGAGCGTATCGGTCACCGAAGCCGCGTTGCCGCCGCCGAAGAACCTGTCTATCAGCGCGCACACGAGCATCGTCAATGTGCCTATCGAAATGCCGTTCTGAAGGACGGAGGCAAAGTTTTCAAAGGCGTACAGCGCGTTTTTCGCGTAGATGCTTCTGTATATCATATACATCACGGTGCCCGCCCCGTAAACTATCGCGGTCACGAGCTTGGGCTTGTTTTTCAGCACGGTGCGCCTCAGGGCTTCGCTTATTGCAGAATTCAAAACGGTAAGAAGTATTACGTCCAGTCCGTACAGGGCTATTATTTCGTTGAGATCCATGGTCTGGCTGCTCCTTTCAGCGGGGGAACATGTCGCAAATGGCGCTCATAGCCCCGCGCATAAAGGCGCGCCGACGCAAAAGACGGCGTATGGCGTATTCTGTTATCGTTGTCCCCCTTAATGATTTATTTTTTTCACCCGACGGCTTATTATAATCGCAAAACGGCGCGCAAAAACGCTTTCGGGAAAAATAAAGTCGGCCAAAATTTAATATTTTTTCACACAAAAGCCTTGCCCGCCGTTTCTTTGCCGCAATCGTTTGCAAAATGCCCGCCCGTATGCTAAAATGTGTGCCATGAGAATGCACAGAAAAGACAATTTGGACGCCCGCCTCGCCGCCTGCGCCGACATAATGACGGGCGCCGACCTCACCGAAAAGAACATGAAGAAGGCGGCGGAGCTGAAAAATTACATCGATTTCGGAAAGGTGTTCGCGGCGCGCGCGCCCGTGCATCTCGAAGTGGGCTGCGGCAAGGGCGGTTTTG
>CALVQA010000075.1 GCA_944354725.1 uncultured Clostridia bacterium | reverse complement strand
CCTCTACGCCGACGGACGGGCGTTCTTCGTGTATACCTACTATGTAAAACCCAACAGGGAGTCGCTCTTCGGAGAGATAGAAAATTATACGATAAAGTCGTGCGGGGGCTACGTGGATTGCGCCGACGGTTCGGCGGAATTCATCGTTTTCGACGAATTCACCGCCGACGAAAGTTACGACCGCAGTCTCGGCAGGACGGGTTTCGGAGGCGGGATGCTCTTCGTTCGGCGTGACGGTTCGGCAAAATGCGTGGATTCGCGCACTCTGCAGGTGAGCGACTACGACCTTTCCGCGTACGAAAACAGCGGCAGCTTCGGCGAGGGGCTGGTGTATTGGTCCGACGGCAGCGCGCTCGTCTTTGACGACGGCTGCGGTACCGCCGTAGAGCCGGAGGGCTATGACGTCGCGGTCGAATATTACGCCGACGGCTGGCTGCTGTACAGTGCCGCAGGGTCGCCAGGCGGCTCGGATCGGTCCCGCCGAGCGATAAACATACACACGCTCGGCTATGCCGGCGACGACGCCCTGCAGAGCATTGCCGATGCCGCGGCGGCCGATGTGTGGGAGGCTTCGGGGACGGTGAACGGCAGGCGATTAGGCGTTACGATGGACGATTATGCGCTCACGTTTACCGATGTCGCCACGGGCGAGGAGTCGGTGCTCACAGGCGTGTTCATGCGCAAAAACAGCCAGGCGTTCCGCACGGCGGAGGATATCGCGGGCGGCAACCTGTTTTTCAACAGCGTTTTCATACAGGACGGGGCGGTCTATTTTTCCGCCGTGTACTATCGTTTGTTTTTTGTGATGGCGCTCGACGTGAGCTGGCCCGTGTGCTTTAAGTGGGATATGAGCGGAGTGCCCGAATATATCGGTTATCTGCCTCCCGTGGGGCGGCTCATGTGCGCTATGGAAACGTGAACTTGCAAACTATTATAAATTTTTTTTATAACCTTTCAAAAAAAGTAAAAAATTTGCAGCCGCGCATATAAGGTTGCAAATTTTTTTTGTCCGCTCTATAATATGTAAAAAAATTTCTGCGCTAAAGGTAACATATGGTAAGAAACGATTTAAGGAATGTAGCAATAATCGCGCACGTCGACCACGGCAAGACCACCCTGGTAGACGCCATGCTGAAACAGAGCCACGCCTTCAGGGAAAATCAGGCAGTCGAAGAGAGGGTGATGGATTCCGACGCCATAGAGCGCGAGCGCGGCATAACCATACTTGCCAAAAACACCGCCGTACACTATAACGGCGTAAAGATAAACATTGTCGACACCCCGGGGCACGCCGATTTTTCGGGCGAAGTGGAGAGGGTGATGATGATGGTGAACGGCGTTCTCGTGCTCGTCGACGCCGCCGAAGGCCCCATGCCCCAAACGCGTTTCGTCGTTCAGAAGGCGCTCGAAATGGGCCACAGGCTGATAATCGTCGTAAACAAGATCGACCGTCCCGATGCCAGGCTCGCCGAAGTACAGGACGAGATATTGGAGCTCCTTCTGGAGCTCGACGCCTCCGACGATCAGCTCATGAGCCCCGTGGTCTGGTGCTCGGGGCGCAACGGCACGGCAACTTTGGATATAAACACTCCCGGCAAAGACCTCTCCCCGTTGTTTGATACCATTCTTTCGCATATCAAACCGATGGAGGTCGACGAAAAGGGCGGCGCGCAGCTCCTCGTGTCGTCGATAGACTACAACGACTATGTCGGCCGCATAGGTATCGGCAGGATAGAGCGCGGCGAGATATTGCAGGGCCAGGCGGTGGCCGTTACCAACTACAACAACAGTCAGCTCAAACTTTCGGGCAAGATCGCCAACCTCTACCAGATAGAGGGGCTCAACCGCGTTCCGTGCGAAAGGGCGGTCGCGGGCGATATCGTGTGCTTTTCGGGCCTGGAAAAAATAAACATAGGCGATACCGTCTGCTCGCCCGACTGCGTGGAGGCGCACAAATTCGTAAAGATCTCCGAGCCCACCGTTGAGATGACTTTTTCGGTGAACGATTCTCCCTTTGCGGGCAAAGAGGGCAAGTGGGTCACCACCCGTCACCTGCGCGACAGGCTCTTCCGCGAACTGTTGAAGGACGTATCGCTCCGCGTCGAGGAGACCGACTCCGCCGACAGCTACCGCGTGTGCGGCAGGGGCGAGATGCACCTCTCCATACTCATCGAAAACATGCGCCGCGAAGGCTACGAATTTCAGGTATCCACGCCCCGCGTGCTCTATAAAGAGACGGACGGCGTAAAGTGTGAGCCCGTCGAGAGGCTGATAGTCGACGTGCCCGACGAATTTTCGGGCGCTGTGTTCCAGAGCATGGGCGAAAGGAAGGGCGAACTGCTGCACATGAGCGCGGTCGGCAGCCGCACCCGCCTCGAATTCATCGTGCCTTCGCGCGGGCTGTTTGGCTATAAGAGCGAGTTCCTCACTTCCACCAAGGGCGAGGGCGTGTTCTCCTCCGTTTTCTTCGAATATCAGCCTTACAAGGGAGAGTTCTCCCGCAGGAGCACCGGTTCGCTCGTCGCGTTCGAAACGGGAGAGGCGGTCACATACGGCTTGTACAATGCCCAGGGCCGCGG
>CALVQA010000074.1 GCA_944354725.1 uncultured Clostridia bacterium | reverse complement strand
TGAACGGCAAATACGTGCTGCACTTCGGCGACGGAAAGCTCGACACGACTTTCAGCAGCATCACCGTTGACGGATACACCGCCACGTGCGAGAAGATGACCGAAAATTTCGCTTCGTTCGAAAAACTTTGCGAGGGGCTTGAAAAAATAGGCGCGGCCGACGGCAAAGCGATGTTTTTGGTAAAGTGCGGCAACTTCGGCAGCGTTGCCGAATATGAGGCGCAGGGGCAATTCGACGCGCTCGACATGGCGGGCATTCTGGACTTTTATCCCGAAGCCGACGAGTTCGAATTAGTCGACCCCTACCCCGCGCACGTAAAGCTCGCCGACGAGGAAGCAGAGAAACTTCAGCAGGAATGCAGGCGTTCGGCAAAGTTAGAGGCAGAAAGACTTTACGACAGGCTTGGACCGGACGCCAAGGCGGCCCTCCCCGAATTCGAAGAACTGTGGCGGGAGATCGGCGAAGAAACCAAGGCATTTTTTAAAAAGGTAAAGTATAAAAAACTCAAAAAGGGCGCCAGCCCGTTTATCTGCGACCATGTGGGCGAGGACACGAAATACGGCGAACCGGCCGAATTTTTTTGGCACGCATATCACGGTTACGAGATGGCCGAACGTCAGTGCGAACAGGCAGAAGCTCTCAAACTTGCCGACGGAAAGGACGTCTTGTTGGAGGACGCCAAGTTTGAGCCCCTTAAGCCCCACCTGATATCTTCGCGCTATACGTTCGAATGGCACTGCACTTCGGGCCCGCTTGCAAAGTTATACCGCTTTAAACTGAACGAACGCACCAAAAAGTGGTTGAGGCAATACAAGAGCGACTACGACCTGGAGGAATTGCAGGATCTGGCGCTTTACAAGGGAGACGAGATACTGTTCTCTTCATGCACGCATGAAGTATTCCACAGCGATTTGAGAAAAAAATGAACCTGTACCGCAAAAAGCGTGGACAAAGGCCGCCGCACGGTTGTTGTTAAAGTGAAAGGTAAAATTTTCCTGATGCGGAAAACGGCGCCGAAACAATTTTTTGAGGTGGGAAATGAAAAAACTTATGCGGGCCATCGCCGTTGCCGGCGCAGCGGCCGCGCTGTTCGGCCTTACGGCCTGTAACGGCGGACGGAGCACACTTTTGGGCAGCCCCCAAAAAACTTCCGCATTCGGCTATCCCGAGAGCACGGAAGAAAATTTCCTTGCGATAAAGGCGAGCGCGGAGAACTTTGCAGACGAGTTCACAGAACGCGCCTGCGCGGCGTATGACGGCGGGGAAAATTTCGTCGTCTCGCCCATATCGGTATATTCGGCGCTCGCCATGGCGGCGGAATGCGCCGACGGCAACACGCGCCAAGAGATACTCGACGCGATGAACGTGAGCTACGAACTGCTGCGTTCCGACTTTTTGAACCTGTACCGCTCGGTCCTTAACGACACGCAAACGGCGAAAGTTACGCTGAGCAATTCTCTGTGGCTGGGCAAGGGCATACAGGCGAACGAGAGCGGCGTAGATGCGCTCGCGGCCCGCTACGGGGTCTACTCCTACTCCACCGATTTTGCAAACGACAACAAACAGGCAAACCTTGCGGTCAAAAACTTTGTAAAAAAGCAGACGAACGGACTTATAGACCAAAACTTCAAACTTTCGACCGACACGTTTTTTGCGCTCATCAACACGCTCTACTTAAAAGACAACTGGGCCCGAAGCGGCAGCGAGCTTTCGCTCACAGACGAGAGCCTCGATTTTTCCGACGCCGACGGGAACGTGACAAAAACAAAATTCATGAACGGTCACTACAAAACAATGCGCGCGCACGAAGGCAAAAACTTCACTTCGTGCTATACGCAGACATACGCGGGCTATCGACTTTTCTTCATAGTACCAAAGGAAGGATTTGAAACAGGCGATGTAATGACGAGCGAAAATCTTGCAGAGGCAAAGGGCGCCGATTACGGCGGCATCGACGAAGAAAACAAGATACGCTACAACACCCGCTGCGTGTTCCCCGCATTCGACGCCGCAAGCGACACAGACGCAAGCACGGTTTTGAAGGAGATGCGCATAGACCGACTGTTTGACGCGGAAAGGGGCGCAGACCTTTCGAATATATGCGAAAACGGCGAAAAACTGTTCTGCCCCGAGGTTAAACATGTGGCAAAACTGCAAGTCGGAAGAAAAGGCATAGAGGGCGCGGCCGTGACCGTGCTGCCCGGCGGCGCCACTTCGGCCGACCCTGGCGAATACGAGGACGTGTATTGCGACTTTGTTGCAGACAGAGCATTCGGATTCGTGCTGACGAACGGCTACGGCACCACGCTGTTTGCAGGAACGGTCGGCAGCATCCGAACACATCCGAACAACAAAACGGCATCATATATTAAGGAGAAGTGACAAACGACGCCGCCCGCGCGCAAAATTGCGCGCGGGCGGCGTCGTTTAAAGCCGCTAGGAACATCATCGGGCGGCCGCAAAAACAGCCGCGGCACGACTTTCCCGGCTATTTTTTTATGCTTTTTTGGAATACAGATATTTATATATGGCGGCAACGGTTTTGGCGTCGTTTATCTCGCCGCGCTCTATCATGCGCTCGGCTTCGGCAAGTTCGACGAACTGCGCGTTTATAAACTCGTCGTCGTCGAGACGGACGCCGACGGACTCGGCATCCTCGGCAAGATATATGTATATCACCTCGTCGGTATAGCCGGGAGAAGGATAGATATCCACAAGATGCCTGAGCTCTGCCGTGCGGAACCCCGTCTCCTCTTCAAGTTCGCGCATCGCCGCCGCGACGGGCTCCTCGCCCTTGTTGAGCTTGCCTGCGGGTATCTCCCAGATCACCTTGTCGTACGGGAAGCGGAACTGCCGTTCCAGAAGCACCTTGCCGTCATGCACGAGCAGCACCGCCGCACCGCCCGAATGGTGCACCACCTCGCGCAGGGCGACATGACCGTTGGGCAGCTTGGCGTCGCAGAGCAGCACGGTTATAACTTTTCCCTCATATAAGATTTTTTGCGAAATTTTTTGTTCCTCTAATTTCATGATCAGTCTCCGAGCGCATTTCTCAGCATAACGGGGAGCTGAGAAAAGTTATTATGACAGGCAGAGTAATATTCATAACCGCGCAAAAGCGCATACACCGCCTGCGAACGGCTCTCTCTTACGGCCTTTTCCAATTCGTCGAGCATACATATGCCGTCGCGCTTATCGCCGTCGGGCATGAACGTGCGGGTGACGACGTCGCGCTCATAGGCGATTATCATGGCGACCGCGGTCATCTTTTCGGCGGTGCCTGCACCGGGAACGGGGCGCGGGGCCATAGTTTCGTGCACGTTGAGCGGTTGGACGGGAGAGGCCTGGAGCCCGCCGCTCTGCCCCGCATACGGCGCCGCGGCGCCGCGCTGAGACATCCCCTCCGGCCCCACCGATATCCCGAACGAAGCTACCTCATGCGAGGAAACGGGAGAGACCTCCCCTGAAGGGTATGTACAGGCGGACGGGGAAGGCCTTGCGGCCGCGGCGGCATATGCACCGGCGGCCGCTGGCGGCGAATACAGCGGCTGAGGGAATTCGCGGACGGCCTCGCTCTCCTCTTCTCCGAAAAACAAGCCGCGGAGAATGTCCTCCATGCAAACGATGACCGAATCGCAGAAGCTGCGGAAGCTTACATAATAGCCGCCGTCTTCGGGGAAAAACTGTTGCAGAAATTCGTTGAAGTTTATCGAGCCGTGGTCGAACTCTACGAGAAGGCAGAATATGAACGCCAATTTCTCGCCGTCGGAATCGGGCAACACGAGGCGGCCGCGATTGAAAAAGCCTTCGTGCGTGATGACGAGGCACCTCCGCTTAGCCGAGATGTAGTCGAAACGGGCCGTTGCCGCCTGAAAAAGCTCGTACAGCACAGGCCCCGTGACTATGCACTTTAAAAGATCCTTTATCCTTGTGGTGGCCATTATGAACTTGCTCTTTTTGAGCTGCCCGCATTTGTTTAAAAATGTTTGTACCTGCTCTCTTGCGCTATCCATAACAAAACTTCCGCCTTTTGCGCGCGCGAATTTATGCGCCGACATAATTATATAAGTATAGTATACCACATAATTTGTAAAATCAAATAATTTTTGAGTATTTAGTTGATTTTAATTTCAAAATTATGTATAATAATATCACTTTTCTGCATCGAGGGGAAGAGCGCCGCCATGCTGAATACGGGTGAAACTTCAATAAACAAGTTAATAATACTGTTCGTATTCGACAAAATGGAGAGCGCCATATCGGAGCGGACGATTGTAGACATGTGCTCCTCCTCCAACGACTGGATGGGTTACATGGATTGCGTGAACGTTATCCACAAACTTCTGGACGACAACTTTATCTGCATTGTAAACGAGGACGAAGATACGCTGTACACCATTACGCCCGACGGACGGGAGACGCTGGCAAATTTTTATATAAAAATACCCAAGAGCGTGCGCGAAGAAATATCGCAGTTCGTAAAAAAGAACAGCTCGCGGTACCGCAACAGGCAGGAATGCCGCTCCGACTACTACCAGAACAAGGACGGCACCTATACCGTGTATTTAAAAATACTTGCACCCGTTCAGCCGATACTCGAACTTAAATTCGTCGTGCCCGACAGAAAGACGGCCAACAAAATATATAAAAAATGGGAGGAAAAGGCTTCCGATCTGTACGCAGTTATATACGAGAACCTTTCAGACTGAAGATGTTTGATTATACCACCGAAGGCACCTGCTCGCGCAGGATAAGTTTTGACGTAGATGAAAACAACAAGTTGCGTGGCGTGAAGTTCGACGGAGGTTGCAGGGGCAACACGCAGGGCGTTGCAAAATTGTGCGAAGGAAGAGACATCGACGAAGTGGCGGCCCTTCTTAAAGGCATACTCTGCCGAAACGGCACCTCCTGCCCCGACCAGCTTTCGAAGGCCATAGCGGAATACAAGAAAACGGCGCACAACGCGTGACGCATTGCCGCGCGCAAACAATTTGCATGACTTTAAAAATTATTGAACGTAAAGCCCCGTGACGATTTATCGTCACGGGGCTTCTTTTTATTGTGAAATGTAATTGTAGACGTCGCACATGTCGGTGCCGCGCAGGTCGAGGTAGAAACATCTGCCCGCATAGCCCTTGTCCGCCGTGTAGCGCACCACGTTGAAACCCGAAAAATCGGGCTTCACTTCGACGAGCAGGCGCGAAAACGGAAGTTCGTTTATCTCCATCTGCTTAGAAAAACAGAACTCCACCCAAACGCCCCTCTGCATCGCCTGCACGGTGATGTCGTTCAGGCTCACACCGAAAGCCGGCATCACAAGCGAGTTTGCCAGCATCGCGTTCCACCTCAGGCAGATCCCGTTGAACTTTTCGCCGCCGCAAGGATACGCCTCGCGCGAGCCTTCGCGGTAGACGGCTATCTCCTCGGCACATTCAAATACCTGTTGCAGTTGCATATTTACCTCTTTTAAAGGCGTCCGCACACCTGCGGGCGCCTTTCATGTTAATATTATGTATTACCTGGACCGTAAATATTCGTCGATGGCTTTGGCCGCCGTTTTGCCCGCGCCCATGGCAAGTATGACCGTGGCGGCGCCCGTAACGGCATCGCCGCCTGCATACACGCCCTCTTTGCTTGTTTTTCCGGTAGATTCCTCCACGACTATGCCGCCGCGGCGATTCACCTCCAGCCCGTCGGTAGTATTCTTGATGAGCGGGTTGGGGCTCGTGCCTATGGACATTATGACGCAGTCGGCATCGATGACGTATTCGCTGCCCGGTATCTCCACGGGGCGGCGCCTGCCCTTTTCGTCGGGCTCGCCGAGCTCGCACCTGATGACCTTGACTCCTGTGACGAATCCGTTTTTGGGATCGCGCTTATTCTCAGGATCGTGGTAGCCGATGATCTCGACGGGGTTGCGCAGCACGTCGAACACTATCCCCTCCTCTTCGGCATGCTCCACCTCTTCGCGGCGGGCGGGGAGTTCCGCCATGGAACGCCTGTAGACTATGCGCACGCTCTCCGCGCCCAGCCTGAGCGCCGTGCGCGCCGCGTCCATCGCAACGTTGCCTCCGCCCACGACCACAACGTGCTTTGCGTGCATTATGGGCGTGTCTGAGCCCTCTTTATAGGCCTTCATAAGGTTGCTGCGCGTTAAGAACTCGTTGGCCGAATAGACGCCTTTGAGGCTCTCTCCGGGGATACCCATAAAGCGGGGCAGCCCCGCACCGGAACCGATAAACACGGCCTCGAAGCCCATATCGAACAGCTCGTCCACGGTGAGCGTTTTGCCAACCACCACGTTGGTGTCTATCTCCACGCCGTAGCTTTTGAGCGCCTCTACCTCCTGCTTTACTATCGATTTGGGCAGCCTGAACTCGGGGATGCCGTATACGAGCACGCCGCCGGCGGTATGGAGGGCTTCGAACACGTTCACCTTATAGCCCTTCTTTGCGAGATCGCCCGCGCAGGTGAGCCCCGAAGGACCGGAACCGATGACGGCCACTTTATGGCCGTTAGGGGCGGGCAGCTCCGCCTTCTCTCCCGAACGGCCGTTGTGATAGTCCGCAACGAAGCGCTCGAGCCTGCCTATACCCACGGGCTCGAATTTTATGCCGAGAGTACATTTGCTCTCGCACTGCGTCTCCTGCGGGCATACCCTGCCGCAGACCGCAGGAAGCGAAGAGCTTGCTGAAATTATCTTGTATGCCTCTTCGAATTCGCCCGTCTTTACCTTGGAAATAAACTCCGGTATGGCAATATTTACGGGGCAGCCCGAAACGCACGGCCTGTTTTTGCAGTTAAGGCAGCGCTGAGCCTCGGCCACGGCCGTCTTTTCGTCGTAGCCGAGCGCGACCTCTTCGAAATTGCGGGCACGAACCTTTGCATCCTGGACGGGCATCTCGTGCTTTTTGGGTTGGATAGCCATATCACTCCACCTCCTTTTTGAAGAGGTTGCAGGCCTCTTCCCTTGCACGGGCTTCGAAATCGCTGTACATGCGCGAACGCTCCATGGCTTCGTCGAAGTCCACTTCATAGCCGTCGAAATCGGGGCCGTCGACGCAGGCAAACTTTGTGCTGCCCCCCACGGTGAGGCGGCAACCGCCGCACATGCCCGTGCCGTCTATCATTATGGGGTTCATCGACACGGTAACGGGCACGCCGAAGGGCCTTGCCGTTGCAACAACGAACTTCATCATAACGAGCGGACCTATGGCGATCACCATGTCGTACTTCTCTCCGCCCTCCAGAGCCTCCTTGAGCGGCTCTGTCACGACGCCCTTTCTGCCATAGCTGCCGTCGTCGGTCATGACGTCGAGGCGCGCCGAGCACGCCCTGAATTCGTCCTCGAGTATGAGCAGGTCTTTATTTCTGAAACCTATCACGGAATGCACTTCGCAGCCGAGCGAATGCAGTTTTTGCGCCACGGGAAGGGCTATGGCGCAGCCTACGCCGCCGCCGACTATGCACACCTTGCCGAGGCCGTCCGTTTCGGTCGCGCGGCCGAGGGGCCCGCAAAAATCTGCAAGGCATTCGCCCACGTTTTTACGGTCGAGCTTCATGGTAGTGGCGCCGACTATCTGGAATATTATTTTTACGGTGCCCGCGGCACGGTCGTATCCCGCCACGGTGAGGGGGATGCGCTCGCCTTCCTCATCGACGCGCAGGATAATGAACTGACCGGGCTCCGCCTTTTTGGCGACGAGCGGAGCATATATATCCATCATCGTGACTGTAGGATTGAGCGTGCGCTTGCTTATAATTTCATACATATGGTCACTCCTCGTTCTTTACGATATCTTTTACGTACTTTATGAGATACAATGGATAGGGCGCATTGTGCGGCAGTTCGAAACGCACCTCTCTCACGACGCCCTGCTGCAGCCCGTTATGCCTGCCGAGCGGCGCTATAACCCTGTCGCCCTCCTTCACCTCTTCGAACGGGCAGACATACCAGTATTTCAGCCCGACGACATTGGGATCGTCGACGAATTCAATTGCTGTAAAACATATCGGCTCGTTCATACAGCTGTATTATAACACATGAAAACGGCACAAAACAACAAAATAAGGCTTGCTTTTTAGGGCAAGCCTTACAAAAAATTTTGTCGTCGAGCCGTAACAAGCGGCCGGAGATCATTCGTATTCCACAACGTCGATCCAGCGCATGAGGAAGGTCTTTTCCTCCTCGGGCGCCTTTACGAGGCGGGACGCGGCGACGATCGGTATCCACTTCTGAACATACTGTATGGCGGTATCCGTCTTTTTGCAGAAGAGCTTCAAATACTTTTCGGCAACGTCGTCCTTGCCTGCAAGATAGAACAGAAGGTATGTGCGCGCAACGTCTGCGGCGGCATTGCCCTGAGTGGCGTGCGCCCAGTCGATTATGTAGGGCGTGCCGTCGGAAGATATTATAACGTTGCTGGGGTTAAAGTCGCCGTGGCAGAGCTTGGTATGCCTCTTCATGCCGGAGAGCCTGGTGTGAAGCTCGTAGCGCGTGGTCGCGTCGAGCGCGGCGGCGCTTATCTTTCTGTTCATCTTCTCTATGAGCATATTCAAAAGGGGCACGCGCTTGGTATGGATGTTGCGCTGAATGTCTACGAAGAGTTCGAGATACTCGTCGAGCTTATCGGGATTTTCGGCCATGAGCTGCTCGAGAGTGGTGCCCTCGATGTAGTCCATGGTTATCGACCAGCAGCCGTCTACCACGGAGACAGCCCTTATCTTGGGGATGTTGAGATCGGTCTCCTCCACGCGTGCCTGATTGAGCGCTTCGTTGAGTATGTCGGCCTTGGAATAGTCCTTTTCAAAGGTCTTTACGAGCGCGTCGCCGTCTTTGAATATCCTTTTTCCGGGCCTCTCGGCCACGATGATTTCGCTTTTCATTTTTTTCCTCCTTATTTACCGTAGTATGCGTTGAGATACATCTGCTTTATCTCGCTCATCAAAGGATAGCGGGGATTTGCGCCGGTGCACTGGTCGTCGAAGGCCTGCTCCACCATGTCGTCGAGGCGGGCAAGGAAGTCGGCTTCGTCTATGCCGTAATCCTTTATCGTCTTTTTGATGCCGATCTTCTCCTTGAGCTCGTCGATGGCCTTTATGAGGTTATTGAGCTTATCCTCGTCGGTCTTGCCGGAAATGCCGAGGGCTTCGGCAACTTCCGCATAGCGGCGAAGCGTTTTGGGATGATCGTACTGGCTGAACGTGCCCATCTTTGCGGGAGCTTCGGCAGCGTTGAAGCGAAGCACCTCGTCTATCATGAGAGCGTTTGCTATGCCGTGAGGAAGGTGATGGAACGCGCCGAGCTTGTGGGCCATGGAGTGGCATACTCCGAGGAAGGCGTTTGCGAACGCCATGCCAGCCATGGTGGCGGCGTTTGCCATCTTCTCCCTTGCCTCTACGTCGGTCTGGCCGTTTTCGTATGCGCGGGGCAGGTATTTGAATATGACTTTGAGCGCCTGAATGGCAAGGCCGTCGGTGTAGTCGGTTGCCATTACGGAAGCGTATGCCTCGAGCGCGTGGGTGACGGCGTCGATGCCGGAGGCCGAAGTGAGGCCCTTGGGAGCCGACATGTGCAGGTCGGTATCGACTATCGCCATGTTGGGCATGAGCTCATAGTCGGCAAGGGGATATTTAACGCCCGTCTTTTCGTCGGTGATAACGGCGAAGGGAGTTACCTCCGAGCCGGTGCCCGCCGAGGTGGGAATGGCGATGAAGTACGCCTTTTCGCCCATCTTGGGGAAGGTGTATACCCTCTTGCGGATATCGATGAAGCGCATGGCCATGTCGAGGAAGTCGGCTTCGGGGTGTTCGTAGAGCACCCACATTATCTTGGCTGCGTCCATTGCGGAGCCGCCGCCGAGCGCGATTATCGTGTCGGGCTCGAAAGCTCTCATCTGGGCCACGCCCTCCAAAGCGCATGCGAGGGTGGGGTCGGGCGCAACGTCGAAGAAAGTTTCGTGCGAGATGCCCATTTCGTCCAGCTTATCGGTTATGCACTTAGTGAAGCCGCTCTTGTAGAGGAAGCTGTCGGTAACGATGAACGCCTTCTTTTTGCCCATGACGGTTTTGAGTTCGTCCAAGGCAACGGGCAGGCAGCCCTTTTTGATATATACCTTTTGAGGCGCTCTGAACCAAAGCATATTCTCCCTCCTCTCGGCGACTGATTTTATGTTTAAAAGATGCTTTACGCCGACGTTTTCGGAAACAGAGTTGCCGCCCCAAGAACCACAGCCGAGCGTTAACGAAGGCGCGAGCTTGAAGTTGTAGAGGTCGCCTATGCCGCCGTGCGACGAGGGAGTGTTGAGCAGTACGCGGCAGGTCTTCATGCGCTCGCAGAATTCGGCGAAGCGGTCTTTTGCGATGTTTTCGTTGAGGTATATCGACGAGGTGTGGCCGAAACCGCCATCGGCGATGAGTTTTTCGGCCTTGTTCAAGGCGTCGGCAAAATCTTTAGCCCTGTACATAGCAAGCACGGGCGAAAGTTTTTCATGCGCGAACTCTTCGGAGATATCCACCGACTCAACTTCGCCGATGAGTATTTTTGCGCTCTCGGGCACGTCTACGCCGGCGAGTTTGGCGATGGTGTGCGCGCTCTGGCCGACTATCTTTGCGTTGAGCGCGCCGTTGATGATTATGGTCTTGCGCACCTTGTCGCGCTCTTCCTCGTTGAGGAAATAGCAGCCGCGGTATGCAAATTCCTTTTTGACTTTGTCGTAGATCTTATCGGCGACGATGACCGACTGCTCGGAAGCGCAGATCATGCCGTTATCGAAGGTCTTGGAGTGGATTATAGAGCTTACGGCGAGCAGGACATCGGCGCTCTCGTCGATTATGGCGGGCGTGTTGCCTGCGCCAACGCCGAGGGCGGGCTTGCCGGAGGAATATGCCGCCTTGACCATGCCGGGGCCGCCGGTAGCCAAAATGGTGTCGGACTCGGTCATGAGCAGGTTGGTCATTTCAAGCGAGGGGCTGTCGATCCAGCCGATGATGCCTTCGGGCGCGCCTGCTTCTACAGCGGCTTCGTAAACTACCTTTGCGGCAGCTATGGTACTGTTCTTGGCGCGGGGGTGAGGGCTGATTATAACGCCGTTGCGCGTTTTTAAGCAGAGCAGCGTTTTGAATATCGCGGTCGAAGTGGGGTTCGTGGTGGGTATTACCGCCGAAATGAGACCGATGGGCTCGGCTATCTTTTTGAAGCCGAAGGCCTTGTCTTCCTCTATAACGCCGCAAGTTTTGGTGAACTTGTACTTGTTATAGATGTATTCGGCCGCGTAGTTGTTTTTGATGACCTTATCCTCCACTACGCCCATGCCCGTTTCTTCGACGGCAAGTTTAGCGAGGGGGATACGCGCCTTGTTTGCGGCGATGGCGCAAGCGCGGAAGATCTTGTCTACCTGCTCCTGCGTGTAGGTGGCGAACACCTTTTGCGCCGCTCTTACCTGCTTGATGCGCTCTTCGAGTTTTTCAACACTGTCGCATACGTCGTAAGTGAACTTGAACTCCATTTTATTACTCCTGTTAAATAGTTTTGTCCTTACTCAATAAAAATATATCGTAATTTTTTTATCGATTTAATTTTAGCAGATATTCGTTAAAGGTGCAAGCGCCTGAACGCAATTTGTAAAAAGTTGTAATAATTGTGTGTTACAATAAAAAATAGTTAAATATGAACACGCAAATATTGCCGCAACGGGTGCGAATATAGCTTGACTTTAACGGCGAATGTGAGTATAATAAATAACGCTGTAAATTGAATGCGGATATGGCGCGGGCAGACGCGCAATATTATTAATGCGGATATGGCGGAATTGGCAGACGCGCAGGTTTCAGGTTCCTGTGGGCGACCGTGCAGGTTCAACTCCTGTTATCCGCACCAAAAAAGCCCGTTTTTTTGCGTTTTTGGCGCAAAAATCGGGCTTTTCTACATTATTTTTAAGCAACAGCCCAATTACAGCCCGAATTGAACTGTAATTGAAACCGCACGATAACGTCTTTGCGGCCGAACAATCGGCCGCCTTTTCCTTATTAAAATAGATACTCACAACAAAAAGGGCAGAGGAAAATCTCCGCCCTTCCCTTTTAAATACAATATAGCAAACGCCATGCGTCTGTCGCCCATTCAAGCCTCTGAATTAAGAAACGCCGCCGTCGGAATAGAAGATATGCCAATCAAACTCCAGAAGGAGGCCGATCCTCTTTGCCATATCGGGAGAAGGCTTTTTCCTTCCGCTCACAAGGTGCGTCATGTACGAGCGGTCGACGCCGAGTATTATAGCGGCCTGATTTTTTGAGAGGTTGCGCTCTTTGAGCCCCTTCTCTATGGCCTCCTCGATATACAGCTGCTTGGCCTCTTCGCTTAAATAGGGCGCAGGCTGAACCATCTGCACGACGGCCCCCTCCTCAGCCTTTATGTCAGTGAGCGGCGTGGGCGCGGGGCGCTCCTGCGCAGGATCGCTGAACCAACAGTCTAAGGCGTCGCCGGCCATTAAGAAGGCCTCTTCAAGCGTATCTCCCTCTGTGAGGCATCCGGGCAGGTCGGGAAACTCTACCCAGTACCCGCGAGACTCATCTCTATGAAAAATTGCGGGATAGACTATTTTTTCCATATCGGTCACTCCTTTCACTTAATATATTATGCGCAGGCGGGAAATTACTTAAGACCCGCCTGCTTTAGTATTGCCTGCTCAAGTCCTTTACTCAAGTCTTTGCTGTGCATAGGCACCGTTGTTTGTTTGCCCGTTGCCGGGTTTCGCAGTTTAAGGTGCGAGGTTCCCGGCTGCCCCACCTCTTCAAAGCCGTTGGCTTTAAGTAATTTGACCATTTGTTTTGGCGTCATCGGCATTGCCTGCGTCCTCCTGTTTACATTTAATATTATAGCATACTGTTGACTAAAAGTCAACATATTTAATTATGTTTTTACGCGAAAAAAAAGAGGGGACGCTCGATGGCGCCCCCTCTTCCTGTCCGTCTATCCGAACCGTCAAGCGTCTTTCCGCTTTGTCAAAATATATGGAAATAAAGGAGAATGAAGACGCGGCTTTCGCCGCCGTGGTCGCGGGTGGAGAGTTGAACTCCTTTTGCCGCCCCCGCGATAATGCGGAGGGCCGCCTTTTTGATAATGGCGGCCCTCCTTTACTCTTTTATAAATTCAATCAACACAGAACTTATTATGCCGCTGCTGTATCTGTGGCCGCCGTCGCACCTGAAGATGAAGTGTTGCTGTTCTTCAGGGTGTAGATAGCCGCCTCAATCTGCGTAGTGAGCCACGCATCGATATTGCTGAAGTTCTCTGTTATATACGTCTTTACCTTTTCAGGGAGAAGGCTCTTGATCGTTTCAAGTGCATTGGCAAGGGCGGTCTTTTGAGCCTCTTCAGTAAAAGCATCCTGACCTTTGAGCGACTCGACATAAGTCTGATAGGTTTGCTTCACAACGTCCGTCACAGTAGTCACGGCGGCGGTCAGCATAGCTTTGGCGTTTGCATCGCCAATCTTGCTGTTGATGAGCTCGATCAACTTAGCCACGCCCCACGATACCAGTCCCGTGACGATGATGGATACCGCGCTGATGATGATATCGCTCCAGTTCATTCTCCGGCCTCCTCGTCAGGCTGCTG
>CALVQA010000073.1 GCA_944354725.1 uncultured Clostridia bacterium | reverse complement strand
TAGATATATCCTTGATCGAACAGTCCGACCCCGAAGTTGCCGAGGCATTGAAGCTTGAACTTGCCCGCCAGCAGGGCAACATCGAGCTTATCGCCAGCGAAAACTTTGTTTCCCCCGCGGTAATGGCCGCGGCGGGCAGCCATCTCACCAACAAGTATGCAGAGGGCTATCCCGGGCACCGCTATTACGGCGGCTGCCAGTTCGTGGACATAGCCGAAAACCTCGCCAGAGACAGGCTCAAAGAGATCTTCGGCTGCGAATACTGCAACGTTCAGCCGCACAGCGGAGCGCAGGCCAACCTTGCGGTGTTCTTTGCCGTTCTGCAGCCCGGCGATACGGTGATGGGCATGAACCTCGCGCACGGCGGTCACCTCTCGCACGGTTCCCCCGTCAACATCTCGGGCAAATATTTCAATATAGTACCCTACGGCGTGAGCCGCGAGGACGAGCGCATCGACTACGACGAGATGGAGCGCATCGCCCTTGAGTGCAAGCCCAAGATGATCGTTTCGGGCGCCAGCGCCTATCCCAGAGTAATAGATTTCAAGCGCATCCGCGAAATATGCGACAAGGTCGGCGCGTATATGATGGTGGATATCGCCCACATCGCGGGCCTCGTTGCGGCGGGGCTCCATCCCTCGCCCGTGCCTTATGCCGATTTTGTCACCACGACAACGCACAAAACGCTTCGCGGCCCCCGCGGCGGCGTTATAATGTGCAAGGAGCAGTTCGGCAAGGCGATAGACAAGGCCGTGTTCCCCGGCATACAGGGCGGCCCGCTCATGCACATCATCGCGGCAAAGGCCGTGGCGTTCAAAGAGGCTCTCACGCCAGAGTTCAAGGCATATCAGCGGCAGATAGTCAAAAACGCGGCCGCAATGGCCGACGAATTCACAAAGCTCGGCGTAAAGATGGTCTCGGGCGGCACCGACAACCACCTCATCCTGCTGAACCTTACCGATAAGGGCATGACGGGCAAAGAGCTGGAAAAGATGCTCGACGAGGTGCATATCACCGTAAACAAGAACGCCATCCCCTTCGACGTTCAAAAACCCTTCGTTACGTCGGGCATCCGCCTCGGCACTCCCGCAATGACTTCCCGCGGGATGAAGGAAGAGGAGGCGCGCACCATCGCCCGCCTCATCACTAAGATAATAGAGCAGAGGGAGGAGGCCTTCGAAGAGGTGAAGACCGAAGTCGCAAAACTTTGCGCGGCTTTCCCCCTTTACGCAAATGACGTGAAGTAAAAAAACGCATATATCATAAATGCAGGCGCGGCCGCAGATTTTCTGCGGCCGCGCCTGCATTTATGGCGATCGCCGTCATATGTAAAATATGATCGTCAGGCACAGCACCCATGCGATCACGGCCAGCAACGCCCACGTTATAAAGCCTGCCAGCGCTCCCTTCCCGCATGAGCGCGCCCTCCGCGGCATGTCGTCGCCCCATACGAGGTAGAGTATCAGCCCTGCAACGGGGACGAAGAACGAGAGCGCCGCAAACCCTCCGTTCGGCGCGTCGTCCTCTCTGTGTGCGGGCGCGACGGCACGCTGTTTTTTGAAGTTATCGGTAGCAGCTCCGCACTTGGGGCAGGCTATCGCCTCGTCGGAGATCCGTTCTCCGCAGTTTTTGCAATACATGACCCGTCTCCGCTCATACAGTATAATATCCTTGTGCGATAAGTATGAAGGCAAGTATCCACACGAACAGCCATATCGCCGTCGCGAACACCGAAACGACAATGCCGCCCACGGCAAGGCCGACGCCCTGATCTTCAGTCTGCTTTGCCCGTTTCAGCCCCAACGCGCTGAATATTATCCCGAGTACCGGCATGATGCAGAAAATATAACCGCCGCCGAACAGTCCCAGCAGTCCCAGGACAAGGCCCCATATCGCATACCAGTTGGTAGGTTTTTTGGATGATGCGTTTCCGTTTTGTCCGCCGTTACGATAGTTGTCGGTGGCTACTCCGCATTTGGGGCATATCACCGCCCTGTCGTCTATCTGCGCTCCGCAGTTTTTACAAAACATGATGAACTCCTTTAAGTAAACGTATGTAAACGGCTCCGTCTGCTGCAATGTGCCTCGGAGATGCAAAGACCCCCGTAACGTTGCCGCCCGGGGGGCTTTATGCTCTTCAAAGCAGGGCGACGTAGCTCCCCGCGACGCAGGCGGCGAATCCGCCGGCCGCAAATGCGAATATTATGACGAACACGCACGCCGCGGCTTCCACGATGACGCTTATGAGCGCGCCCTTGCCGCACGAACGCGCGCGCATGGGCATGCTGTCTTTCCACACGAGATAGAGTATCAGCCCCACGACGGGGAAAAAGAAGCACAGCACGGCAAAACCCGCGCTCGGCGCGTCGTCGGCTTGAGGGGCGGACGCCTGCCTGAAGTTGTCGGTGGCAGCTCCGCACTTGGGACATATCACCGCCCTGTCGTCTATCTGCGCCCCGCAATTTTTACAAAACATGTCTGTTTCCTCTGAGTTGCGATATTTTGTCGTCTTGTTTTAAATCATCGAGCCGGCGATCTGGCTGAACGTTACGGCGTAGATTATTACGGCGCCGATCATGTTCAGTATGGCGATTATTATGCCTGCTATGGAAAGGCCCTTGCCCGAGCCGCCGCATTCTCCTGCCTTGCGAAGCCCGAGTATGCTGAATATCAGGCCGAGCAGCGCGATGAAGAAGGAGAGCACGAATCCGGCGATCGCAAAGTTGTTTGAGCGCCTTTCACTTTCGGGCGCTATCCCGCGAGTTCCGGTGGCTACTCCGCAGTGCGGGCATACGACGGCGTTGTCGTCGATCTGGCTGCCGCAATTTTTGCAGAACATTTTTATATCCTCCCTGTAGTTTGATCCGACGATATGACGATACTGCCGTTTTCATCATATTATCACATATATGATATCACTTCGCGACCGTGCAGTCAATGTTTTGGCACGACCGTTTGTTGCACGGCGCAAAATTTCGTCGCCGTCACTCGGCGATGAACAGCACGCCGAGCGTGTTTTTGCCGCAGTGGCCGGTTATTACGCCGCCCGCGACCGTTTCGTATATGTTTTCGAATGAGAAGGTGCTTTCCACGATGCCGCGCACCATGTCCACCACGTCTTTTTCGCAGCAGCTGTGCGTTATAAAGCAGCGCTTTTTATCGTAGTGCGGGTATTCGGCGGCAAGGTCGGCTATATAATTTTTAAGGCTGCGCGTAAGGTTGCCCATATATTTTTTCGAAGCGCGCAGCTGCCCGTCGTCCATCTCTATCATGGGGTGCAGCTTTAAAACTTTTGCCCCCATCAGCGCTGCCAGCGAGCACCTGCCTCCCTTGTGCAGGTATTCCAAAGAGTCGGGCACGAACGAGGTGTTCACTTTCGGGCGGAGCGCCTCCACGGCGGCGACTATTTCGTCGGGTTTTTTGCCCGCATCGGCAAAGTCGCACGCCTTTAAAACGAGCAGGCCTTGACCGGTGGAGAGGGCGTGGCTGTCTATCACTTTCACCTTGCCCTTAAAGCGTTTTGCCGCCTCGCACGCGTTGCGGTTGGTTACCGAGGCCTTTGAAGATATGTTGAAGTGTATCACCGCGTCGTTTCCCTTCAAAAAGCCGGCAAAATGATCGGCGTACGCCTCCTCGGTGCATGCCGCGGTCTTGGGCAGGGTGCCCGTTTGCGCCACGTAGTCGAATATCTGCTGCGGGGTTATGTCTATCCCGTCGGAATAGACCTTGTTCCCGAGGATCACCGTGAGCGGGACTATGCCTATATCGTGCTTTTTTATCAGCTCTTCGCCGAGGTCGCACGTGGAATCGGACGTTATTTTTATCTTCATTCATTTTCCTCCTTGTAATATGCGTTCGGCATATCACATAAATTTTAGCACACTTTATATAAAATTACAATAGCTGTTAAAAAAAACGCCCCGCCGCGGCTAAAAAAATATGCGGAGTGCCCGCCTCGGCGGATATATTTTCCGCCTCTGCCGCTTGACAACGCAAAACGGCCGCTATATAATATAGTTGCAATTTAAAGTAAGTTCTTTGGGGCGGGGTGCGATTCCCCACCGGCAGTGATGGCGCGAGCATGAGTCTGCGACGAAAGGTCGTCCCTTTCCCGATTCGGTGAGAACCCGAAACCGACGGTATAGTCCGGATGGTAAAAGAATTTTTATCGAACCGCTTTTTTCGGCGCCCCTTTTTTCGGGGCGCTTTTTCTGCGGGCAAAAGGGCTGCTTTAAAAATATATTTTATAAGGAGTTCTTTTATTATGGAAAACCAAGTGCAGGGCGGCGGAATGCAGCGTCTGCCGGCAAAAAAACGCACGGCGAAAGAGGCGTTCGTGACCTATTTCACGCCCGTGCGCATGGCGTATATAGCCGTTTTCACCGCCATAGCGTACGTGCTGTATCTGCTCGACTTCCCCATCCTTCCCGGCACGCCCGTCAGCTTTTTGAAGCTCGATCTTTCGAACGCGTTCGTCATGATAGGCGGCTTCACGCTGGGGCCCGTGGCGGGAGTGATCATCGCGGTGCTCAAAGAGCTCATACACGGGCTCACCGTGGGCAACACCATGTTCATAGGCGAGCTCGCCAACGTGCTGTTCATACTGCCGTATATGCTTATACCCGCCGTAATATACAAGAGGCATAAAGGGCTAAGGACGGTTATACTCAGCCTTGCCGCGGGCTGCCTCGCCCTGCTTGCGGTCTGCATACCGGTAAACTATCTTTTAAACTTCCCCGCGTTCTATTATTTCGGCGGCCTGGGCACCTGGCAGGAGGGGCAGCGGCTCACGCTCGACCTCTGGTATTGGGTATTGCTGTTCAACGGCATAAAAGTCGTGCTCATAACCGCGGTCACCCTGGTGCTGTATAAGCCGCTCTCAAAACTTATAAAGGCCACGAGCGCAAAACTTGCCTCCCGCGGCAAACGCGAGGGCACGCACGGCGGCGGCAGCGCCGCTTAAAGAAAAGAGCAACCAAAAATAAATATCAATTTAATTGCCAAAAACTGCCGTGCGCGCTATAATGAATGCATATGGCAGTTTTTATTTCGCATTCGGCGGAGGAGACGCTCGGCTTTGCAAAGGCTTACGCCGCTTCGCTCCGCCCCGGCGACGTGGTGCTCCTGAACGGGGACATGGGCGCAGGAAAAACGGTGTTTTGCAAGGGCGTGGCGCTCGGCCTGGGGATAGAGGACGAGGTGCTCAGCCCCACTTACGCCTACATGAACGATTACGGCGGCAAGCTCTATCACTACGATTGTTACCGTCTGTCGTCGGGCGCGCAGGCCGAAGCCCTCGGCCTTTGCGACTATTTTTACGGCGAAGGGGTCTGCCTCGTGGAGTGGGCGGAAAACATCGCCGAAGTTTTGCCGGAAAACTGCAAAAGGGTGGCAATAACAAAGCTCGGCGAAAATGTGCGCCGTATAGAATACTGACGGGGCTGCATGCCCTTAAAAAGCGGGAGGTGTGTAAAATTGAATAAATTTTTGGCCGTGGATACGGCGTCGAAGCACCTCACCGCGCTTGCGGTAAACGGCGGAAAGGCTTCTTTGAAGTATCTGCCCGACTGCGCCCTCAAACAATCGGTGCTGCTCATCGACGAGGCGTGCGCCGCCATGGACGAGGCGGGCCTGCGCCCCTCCGACTGCGACTTCTTTTGTGCCGTTACGGGCCCCGGCTCGTTTACGGGCATACGCATAGGCATTTCGGCGGCCAAGGGGTTCGCCCTTGCCGCCGGCAGGCCGCTCATGCCGCTCACCTCGTTCGAACTTATAGCATATAATGCAGATAGCGACGATCTGTGCGCGGTGATAGACGCGGCCCACGGGCACTTCTACGCCTGCAGGTTCGTTTCGGGCTCGGCCTGCGAGCCGCGATACGTTTCGCGCGAGGAGCTCGTCGGCTGCGGCCTGCCACTGTTCGGGTTCGAGCGGCTCGACCTTCCGCGGTACGCCGCGCTCGACGCGGGCAGATGCCTGCTTCCCGCCGTGCTCAAAAAACTTGAACTCGGCTCGCCTTTCGGCGACGTGCACGCGCTGTACGTGCGCAAGTCGCAGGCGGAGGAGGGCAGGAAATGAAGTTCCGCCGCTGGAGATTCGAAGATATTTTAAAAATAGCCGAGCTGGAGCGTGAGTGCTTTCCGCTCGACCCGTGGAATTACCGCATGCTCGCCGACAGTTTCGAAAACGAAAATTTCGTGGGCATCCTCTGCGACGACGGCGGCGACATAGCGGGCTACGGCGGCATAACGACGGGCTACGATACGGCGGACATCGACCTCATCGCCGTTGCCGAGCGCTACCGCAACGCCGGCATAGGCAGCTCCGTTTTGGAGGAGCTCGTTTCCGTCGCCGCGGAGAGGGGCATGGAGAAGGTGTTTCTCGAAGTGCGCGTCTCCAACTCCCCCGCGATATCGCTCTATTTAAAGCACGGTTTCAACGGCGTTTACGCCCGCACGAGATATTATTCCGACGGGGAGGACTGCCTCGTCATGGTGCGGGCGCTCAAATAAGTTGCCTTTCGGCAACTGCGCGGCGGGCGTTGCCGCGCGGAGGGAAGGGATATATTTATCGAAGGCAGGCACGTCGCCGTGCTCGACCGCGGCGCGGGGAAGGACGTCATCTTCCTGCACGGATACATGTCGTGCAAAGAGAGTTTTTACTATAACACGGGCGAATTTGCCCGCGCGTTCAGGGTCGTCGCGCCCGATATGCCCGGTTTCGGCGCCTCCGCCCCGCTCGAAGAGGAGTGGTCGGTGGGCGACTATGCCGCCTGGCTCGAAAAATTTATCGCCGCATGCGCCGCGGATAGGCCGCACGTCGTCGCCCATTCGTTCGGCGCGCGAGTGGCGATAAAGCTCGCTTCGCTCCGCCCCGGGATATTTGAAAGGATGGTGCTCGTCGGCGGGGCCGGGCTGGTGAAGCCGCGCTCGCGTTCGTACAAAATAAAAGTCGCCGCCTACCGCGCGGCGAAAAAGTTTGCTCCCGCCTTTGCCGAAAAGAGGTTCGGCAGCAGGGAATACCGTTCGCTCCCGCCCGTCATGCGGGGCAGTTACAAAAAAATAGTAAACGAAGACCTGCTCTGCTGTGCAAAAAAGATAGAGCTGCCCGTGCTGCTCGTATACGGAAGGGACGACAAAGTCACTCCCGCATGCGAAGAGGGCGCGGCCTTCCGCGCCGCCATCGCGCGTTCGCGGCTGGAGGTGATAGAGGGCGGGCACTTCTGTTTCAGCGAAAATCATTTACAGTTCAACAAACTCGCCGCCGCGTTTCTTTCGGGCGGCGCGACGGAGACGTGATGGGTATATTCATTTCTGCAGAAAAAACCATAGAGTGCGTTGTTATAGCTCTGGGCATGGGCGTGCTGCTCGCCATGTCGTCGAACAAACTGCTCGGGGTGCTTCAGGAGTGCAACTACCGCAGCGGCAGGCTGATGCGCTGGGCGGCAAAGCGGAGCAACATGTCGTTCGAGCGGCTGCTCCTTCTGGGCATGCTCATCCTGCTCTCTTCGGCCATAGTTTCGCTCTGCTTTTCCTTTGCGGGGGAATGGGCCGCCGTCATAGGGCTCGCGCCCTGCGTGCTGTTTTTCGGCGTATACATCTATGCCGACGGCAAGATAGCCCTGCGCGTGCCCGCCGTGCGCACCAAGCGCTTCAAAAGGCTGCAGGCCGTGCTGTTCTTCGTGTGCGCGGTGCTCTCGTACCTTGCGGTCACTCTTTTGAATTTTTCGGCGGAGGTATGGGGCGAGCAGCTGTTTTTCGTGCTGCGCTACTGCGCGCTCTCGGTCATGCCCGTGCTGCTCATCCCCATGATATGTCTTGCCAACGAGCTTGCAAAAATTTACGAGGTGCCCCACAACCGCTCGTATATAAAAAAGGCTACGCAAAAAATCGCCGCCTCGGGGATAACCGTCGTGGGCATCACGGGCAGCTACGGCAAAACGGGGACGAAAAACATACTCTCCGCCATGCTCTCCAAAAAGTACAGGGTGCTCTCCACGCCCCGTTCGCACAATACGCCGATAGGCATAGCCCTCGCGGTGAACGGAAACGATATGGGCGCGTACGACGTTTTCATTGCCGAAATGGGCGCCCGCAACGTGGGCGACATAGCCGAGCTCTGCCGCATCTGCCCGCCCGACTATTCGCTGATAACGGGCATATGCGCGCAGCATCTTGAGACGTTCGAAAGCCTTGAAAATATAATCGAGGCCAAGGGCGAGATACTTTCCGCCACAAAAAAGAGGGCGTTCATCGCGGCCGACTGCGTGGAATACTTCAAAGACCCGCCCTGTCCCGCCGATGTCTGCTCGTGCGTTTCGGAGGTGGAGGCGGGCGCCGACGGCACCTCGTTCACGCTCACCCTCGGCGGGGAGAGCGCGCGCGTAAAAACGAGGCTTCTGGGCGCGCACAGCGCATATAATATAGGGCTGGCGGCAAGCCTCGCCTTCGAGCTCGGCGTGGGACTGCCCGACATAGCCGCGGCGGCGGAGGAGCTGGATTTCGCGGAGCACCGCCTTCAGCTCATAAAGGCCGACGGCATCAACATTCTCGACGACGGCTACAACGCCAACATAAAGGGCGCCCGTGCCGCGCTCTCGGTGCTGCGCGCGTTCGGCGGCAGGAAGATAGCCGTCACTCCCGGCATAGTCGAGCTGGGGATACTCGAAGAGAAGGAAAACGGCGAATTCGGCGCGCTGCTCGCCGGGCTCGATCTCGTCATCCTCGTCGGCGATACTCTGGTCACTCCCGTAAAGGAGGGCTATCTCTCCGCCGGGGGCGATCCCGAAAAGCTCGTGGTGCGCCAGACGCTCAAAGACGCCCAGCGCGAACTCAAGGGCTATCTCTCGAAGGGCGATACCGTGCTCTTTTTGAACGATTTGCCCGACATCTACTGAATCCCGTGCCGCCGAAAATGAACGCGGCGGCGCGATGCGGGATATGTTTCACTCACCAAAGCAAAAAAGCGGAGGTGATTTTTTTATGCTCAAAGGCAACATCGCCGTCGTGTTCGGCGGCCGTTCCAACGAAAGCGAGATCTCTGTGATAACGGGCACGATGTGCGCCAACGTGCTCAAAAGCGGCGGGGCGTCGGTCGTGCCCGTGTACATATCGCAGTGCGGCGACATGTTTTGCGGGGATGAACTGTGCGACATCGCCGTTTTTAAGCGCGGCGGGGAGCTGAAGTGCCCGCGCTGCACCGTTTCGGGCGGCGGGCTGCACATACTCGGCAGGCGCGGTCGGCCGAGGCGTTTTTTGCCGCTGCGGGCGGCGCTCAACTGCTGCCACGGCGGGTTCGGGGAGGGCGGCGAGCTCGGCGGCATGTTTGCGATGGCGGGCATACCCATGGCGGGAGGCGACGTGTTCTCCGGTTCGGCGTTTTTGGATAAGTGCCGCGCCAAGGTCGTCATGCGCGGCCTGGGCGTAAAAACGCTGCCGTATTTTGTTGCGGTTTCCGCGGGCGATGCCGACGCCGCTGCCGAAGCGACGGGGCTCCCCGCCATGATAAAACCCTCCCGCCTCGGTTCGAGCATAGGCATATCGCGCGCCGACACGCGGGAGGAATACGCCTCCGCCATAGAGGCCGCGCTCTGCTACGACTCACTCGTTCTGTGCGAGCCCTATCTTTCCGAGCGGAGGGAGATAAACTGCGCCGCATATTTCGCGGGCGGCGGGCTGCACCTCTCCGAGTGCGAAGAGGCCGTCTCCTCGGGCGGGATGCTCTCCTTCGACGACAAGTATTCGGGCGGCGGCAGGTCGGTCATCCCCGCCGATATCCCGCAGGAGGCGGCGGAGGAGGTGCGCGCGGTTACGGCAAAGGTGTATTCGTCTCTCGGCATGCGCGGGGTCGTCCGCTTCGACTATCTGCTCTCGGGAAGCGAGCTCTTTCTCAGCGAGGTGAACACCGTGCCCGGCTCCATGGCCTGGTACCTGTTTGCCGATTCGTTCGCGCGGTTCCGCCCCGTGCTCGAGGCGGTGATAGAGCAGGCGGTCGCCGACGACGCCGAGCTGCGCGGCAAGCTCGTTTTAAAGACTGGCATATTGAATGCCGTGCCCGACTCCGTCGGCAAACTTAAACGTAAGTGAGCGCGCATATGCGGTCGGGCGCATGCGGCGGGGCGGAACGGAAAGTGCGCCCCGCCGCATATGTTTTTGCATTCGTTTGACAAACGCGCGTGTTTTTTTATATAATTTAGGCGAACATATTTAAAAGGAGGCGCTTATGCCCGCAAAGATAGCGATGAAAACGCCGCTGGTCGAGATGGACGGCGACGAGATGACCCGCATCCTCTGGAAGTGGATAAAGGAGATACTCATAGAGCCGTATGTGGACCTCAAAACGGAATACTACGATCTCGGCCTCCCGGAGAGGGACAGGACGGACGACAAGGTCACCGAGGAGGCGGCGTATGCCGCCAAAAAATACGGCGTCGCAGTAAAGTGCGCAACCATAACGCCCAACGCGCAGCGCGTCGAGGAGTACAAGCTCAAACAGATGTGGAAGAGCCCCAACGGCACCATAAGGCGCATTCTTGACGGCACGGTATTCCGCGCGCCCATAATAGTAAAGGGCATAACGCCCTATGTGCCCGGTTGGAAAAAGCCCATAGTGCTTGCGCGCCATGCCTACGGCGATATATATAATTCCGTAGAGGCGCGCGTGAACGCCGGCGAGAGCGCCTATCTCGTCGTATGCGACAAAGAGGGCAACGAGCTCTCGCGCAGGCAGATAAAGCAGTTTTCCGGCGACGGCATCGTGCAGGGCGTGCACAACCTCGACGACTCGGTAAGAAGTTTTGCTCGCAGCTGCTTCAACTACGCTCTCGAAAACAAAATGCCGCTGTGGTTCGGCGCAAAGGATACCATCTCCAAAATTTACGACCACCGCTTCAAAGACATATTCAACGAACTGTACGAGAGCGAGTATAAAGAGCGGTTCGAAAGCGCGGGCATATACTTCATGTATACGCTGATAGACGATATCGTCGCGCGCATCGTGCGCAGCGAGGGCGGCGTGCTGTGGGCATGCAAGAACTACGACGGCGACGTCATGAGCGACATGGTCGCCACGGCATACGGTTCGCTCGGCATGATGAGCTCGGTGCTCGTCTCGCCGGAGGGCAACTACGAATACGAGGCGGCGCACGGCACGGTCACCCGCCATTACTACAAGTATCTCAACGGGGAGGAGACGTCCACCAATTCCGTCGCCACTATCTGGGCATGGACGGGCGCGCTTGCAAAGCGCGGCGAGCTCGACGGCATCCCCGGACTCGTCGATTTTGCAAAAAGGCTCGAGCGGGCCGTCATAGATACGATAGAGTCGGGCCAAATGACGGGCGACCTAATCCCCCAGTTCCGCCGCGAAGGCGTCGCGCCCGAAAAGCTGGAGAGCCGCGCGTTCTTGCGCGCGGTCGCCTCACGGCTGTGATATATTGAATTTGTTTTGCGGAGGTTATGTATGAAGATAGCGGTAACATACGAAAACGGTGAAGTTTTTCAGCATTTCGGCCATACCGAAGCCTTTAAGATATACGAGGTCGAGGGCGGCAGGATAGCGGGCGGCAGCGTGGTGCAAACCGATGGCAGCGGCCACGGCGCCCTGGCGGGCTTTCTTTCGGAACGCGGTGTAGACGCGCTCATCTGCGGCGGTATAGGCGGCGGGGCGCGCGCGGCGCTCGCGGAGGCAGGCATAGAGCTGTATGCCGGCGTTTCGGGCAGTGCCGACGATGCGGTCGGGGCCCTTTTGAAGGGCACGCTCGAATACGGCTCCGAGGCTACGTGCTCCCGCCACGAGCACGGCGGGGCACACGATTGCGGAGAGCATTCCTGCGGCGAAGGCGGCAACGGCGGCTGCAAACATTGAAAACGCGCAAAACTTCCCCGGCGTGCGCCGCGGGAAGTTTTTTACGGTATCGAGCTTTTTTCGTGGCGGCGACGGCGCCGCGGCGGTGAGCATATGTTTTCGTACGATCTTTCGGGTAAAAACAAATATTATACGCTGTACGAATGTATTCGTACCGACATACTCTCCGGCAGGCTGAAGGCGGGCGAAAGGCTGCCTTCCAAGCGCGCGCTCGCCTCCGA
>CALVQA010000072.1 GCA_944354725.1 uncultured Clostridia bacterium | reverse complement strand
CGCCGCAAAACGTACCGCCCGCGGACGGAGTTTTTATGGACCCATATTACAGTTGCGGCTGTAAAACAGTTTTAAATTCCGCAAAACATTGATATCAGGATAAACTCCGTACCGCTTTTGACGAGGCACGGGATTTGTCCCGTGCGTTTTTTTTACTAAATCAAAGGCGGTAAAGCAAAATGGTACAGTTTTTTTGCACATCCGAAAGGCGCCCCCTCAACATGCTCGAAAGCTTCGAACCCAACTGCTGGGTGGACATGGTAAACCCCACCGACGACGAGGTCGAAGACATAGCGGCGCTCTCCGGGATATCGGAAGACATGCTCGCCTCCGCGCTCGACGACGAAGAGCGCGCCCGTGCCGAGATAGACGACGGCAACTACATGTTCATACTCGACTGCCCCGTTATAGAAGAGGGCGACAGCGGCGACTTCTACTCCACCCTCCCCCTTGCGGTGATATACAACGCAAAGTGCGTGGTGACCGTTTCGTTGAAGGGCAATCCCGTTTTGAAGGACTTTATAACGGGCAGGCAGAGGGTGCGCACCGAAAAGCCCGTGCTCTTTACCCTTAATTTCATGCTGGGCAACGCCAAGCGCTTTCTGAACGTGCTTACCCAGATCGACAAAAAGTCGCGCCGCGTTCAGACCGAACTCGGCAGGACGATGAAGAACGAGGAGATAGCGCAGCTGCTCGAACTTGAAAATTCGCTCGTATACATCTCCACCTCCCTCAACTCCAACTACGGCGTGCAGGAAAAGCTCTCCAAGGCCGAGGCGGTGACCACGCGCGAGGACTATCAGGACTTGTACGACGACGTCGCCATAGAGAGCAAACAGGCGATGGAGATGTGCAACATATACAAAGACATTCTGACCGTCACCATGGACGCATACGGCTCCATGATATCCAACAACGCCAACGACAGCATGAAAAAGCTGACCGTTATAACCGTGCTGCTCGCCATACCCACGATGATAGCCGGCTTTTGGGGAATGAACGTAGTCGTCCCCGGGCAGATAGGCGAAGACGGTTCGGGCGCGTGGTGGTTCTGGATAATACTTGCCGGCACGCTCGCCCTTACGGCGGCGGTGGGGATATTCCTCGGCAAGTTCATGCGCTCGGGCGGGGCGATAAAGCGCACGCGGCGCGTAAAGAGGCGCAGGGAAAAGGACAGAAAGTAACATGGCGATACTGCAATACAAATGCCCCGAATGCGGGAAAGAATTCGAAGAGCTGGTAAAAAAATTCGACGAAAAGGTCGCCTGCCCCTTCTGCGGGGCCGCCGCCGAGAGGTGCTACAGCGGGGCGATGTTTTCGGCCACGGGCACTCACGCGAAAAAGTGCGGCGGCAACTGCAAGACTTGCGGCGGATGCCGCTGAACCCCGCGCTTTTTGCGGCGGCAAGCGCCGCGCGCATGCGGGAGCGTTTAAAAAACCAAACATCCGTCAATAATTCTCCGCGAATAAAAGCGGAGAATTTTTTTATGAGATATATAAGGCCGTTCTTAATGCTCGCGTGCGCGGCGGCATGCGCCGTATGCATAAAGGCCGCGAATACATATACCTGCTTCCCCGCGGGCGAAAGCTACACCTTTTATTGCGGCGACAGCTCGCGCGATTGCGGTATCGTCACCGTAAAAAGGGGCGCCGCGCTCGCAAAGCTCGCCCTTTGCGACGTAAACGGAGAGAGCACCGTTTATAAAGAACTCGACATAGCCGCATTTTTAAACGAAGTGAACGGCGAAATAGCCTTTACCGAAAAACTTTGCGACAGCACGAATTACTACTGCACGGCCGACCTGCCATACTCCGCCGAACTGTACGGCAGGCAGATAAGCCTGCACATATGCGTAAAAGAGGGCTCGGTCACGGTGGCAAGCCCCATAATTTTCGGCGGATACTGAATTTATGCACAAAAAATCTTTTGACGTCCGCCGCACATGCTCTTCGCGGCACAAAAAAATATTCCGGCGCGATGTATAAAAGCGCGGCGGCGGGGCAATAAACACACGGCAAGGCGGAGCGCGCGAACGTAATGCCGCTTATTTGCAAGGAGAACAAAAATGAACGACCAGCAACCAAAATCCAAAAACAAGAAATTATTGACCTACTATCTGATCCTCGGCGCGTGCATACTGATAATAGCCGCGGTGGCGATAGCCGTGACCCTTTCGCTCACGCTCGGCAAAGACGACATGACTATCGACGGAGACGACGACCAAACCCTCGACGGCGACGATACCGACAAAGACGACGGCAAGGACGACGATAACGATAGCGATGACGATGACGACGATGCCGACGATACCGGCGGAGAAACGACCTTTATCATGCCAATAGACGAAGTCGACGCGATAAACTGCTTCGGTTTTTACCATAACTCCACCCTCGACAAATATTACCTGCACACGGGCATAGATTTTGCTGGGAAGGCGGGCGACGAGGTATTTGCCGCGCTCGGCGGCACGGTGACGAGCATCACCACCGACCCCGTGCTGATGGGCACCACCATAACCATAGAGCACCCCGACGGGCTTACCACCGTATATTCGTTTGTGGATGCAGCCGACGGCCTTAAAGCGGGCGACACCGTGGAGCGCGGGCAGACGATAGCCTCCGTCGCCGAGGCGATGGGGCAGGAATACAAAGACGGCGCCCACCTTCACTTCGAAGTGTACCTCAACGGCGAGGCGGTAGACCCGGAGACATACCTTGAAATAACCGAAAAGTAAGACATATATCCCCTGAAAGGCGGCGAGGCAAGATATTTTGCCCGCCGTTTTTTGCATGCCCGCGCTTGAAAAATAAGCGTACTTATGCTATAATGCAAACATAAAATTTTGCGCGCGGCATTGCGCGCGGCGAGGGAAAAACATGAAAAAATACCTGCTCCCGTTACTTATCATGATTTCGGCGGCATGCGCGTTTGTTTTTGCAGGCTGTTTCCCCGAAGAGAACGAAGACGCCCACGAACACACCTTTTCCGCGGAGTGGACGTTCGACGAAGAATATCACTGGCATGAGGCCGTATGCGGACACGACGAGGTCAGCGGCCGCGCCGCCCACACCTTTGACGGCGACATATGCACGGTGTGCGGATACGAAAAACGACCCGATCCCAACGTGCACGCCTTCGGCGAATGGGAGACGGTGATCCCCGCCACCTGCACGGAGAAGGGCGAGGAGTGCAGGTTTTGCGCATGCGGAGAGAGCGAGAGCCGGCAGACGGACCCGCTCGGGCACGACGCCGTAGAACATGCGGGCAAAGCCGCCACCTGCACGGAAGCGGGCTGGGAGGCATATCAGACGTGCACCCGCTGCGACTATTCTACATATAAAGAGCTGCCCGCAAACGGGCACACCGAGGTCACCGACGCCGCCGTCGCTCCCACCTGCACGGACGAAGGCCTTACCGAGGGCAAGCACTGTTCGGTATGCCACGCCGTGCTTATCGCTCAAAAGGCGATACCCGCAAACGGACACAGCCGCGTTTACCATGCCGCCGCGGAGCCCGGGTGCACCGTGCCCGGCTGGGAGGCATACTACACCTGCGAAAATTGCGACTACACTACCTATAAAGAGATACCCGCCGGCCACACGATCCTTGCCTTAGACGGCACGGAGACGAGAGTAGACGCCGACGAGGTATACGACAAGAGTTTATATGGCACCATAGAATTTGACGACCCCTCTGCCGCTAACTGTTCGGCCCCGTCCGAAGCGCACTTCATATGCAGCCGCTGCAACGTGCAGGCAGCCATAATGGCACTGGCCCCGCACACTATAGCGGGCGTGAGCGGCGAATATGAATACAGCTCCGGACGAACATACGCCTACTATATGTTCACCAACCTGCCCGTAGACAAGGTGCCGCAGCTGTGCACCGACGTGGCGACCGCCGCGACGCGCTGCGAAGTTTGCGGCGAGGAACTCACCGTTAAGCTGAGCGGCGGCCACACCACAATAAACAATCACGGAGAGAGGGAAACTCACGACGGCGACTATGTGTATCAGCTCAACAAATACCCCGAAATAAATTTATTCGGCAATACCCCCGAAGATTGCGGCGTGACCGGGTACGGCTATTTTGTATGCCTCGACTGTGCACAAGATGTTTTTACATACGTGCAGCTCCCCCATACGATAGTAAACAGATTCGGCGACGGACTTGAATTTGACGACGAAAAATATTACAGCAGCGACGAATTCCCCGACATAGTGCCCGACGGGCAGCTGAACGACTGCTCGGAGAGGGGCACGGGCACGCTCTGCTGCGCGATATGCGAAGCCAAACTGCAGGTAAAAATCGTCGGCCCGCACAAACTTGTATTCCACGAGGGCAAGGAGCCGACGTGCACGGAGGAAGGCCGGAGGGAATATTACACCTGCGAAAATTGCGACTACACCTCATACCGTGCCCTGCCTTTGAAGGAACATGTGATCGAGGACGTGAACGGCGAAAGGTGGAAATATTACGAATATTACACTTACGACCTGGTAAAATTCCCGAATGCCCGCATCGAGGGCGACTATATCTGCGGCGAGGAGCGCACCGCATATGTGAACTGCGCCGAATGCGGCAGCGAACTTGCGATAACCGTTTTGTGCGCGCATGTGTTTTACGACAACGAGGGCAACACGGTATATTGGGATGAATCTGAAGTATACGATCCGAGCTTTTCGCCCGACTTTATTTGTTTGGGCAATATACCCATGACATGCGAGGAGGGTTCTTTCATCGGATTTTTCAGTTGCAGATGCTGCATACAAGATTTTATCATTTCATTGCGCATACCGCATGAATTTACGGAGCGCGAGGGCAAGGAGCCGACGTGTACGGAGGCTGGGCACACGGCATATCTTGAATGCACGGTATGCGGAGAGAGGTCGGGCTATGAGGAGTTGCCCGCAACGGAGCACCGTTACGAAAACGGCGCCTGCATATATTGCGGCCTGCCCGAGCCTGCACTTGCCGCGGCAGACGACAGACGCCGTTGAGCTTTGCCGCTGAAAATAAAATTCGGCGCGCCGCGCGGAATTATCCGCGCGGCGCGCCTTTTTGCGTTTATTTATAACGATGGCAAGTTAACCCCTCCTTCGATCCTCCCCTAAAGGGGAGGCAAGTCTCGGCTCCCATTCAGGGGAGCTGTCACGAAGTGACTGAGGGGTTACGGCTGCTCGCCCTCGGGCCCGGCCTTTTTTGCCTTTACAGCCCTGGCTATTTTAACGCTGCCCCTTTTGGCGGGCTTTGCGGGTTCTTCCTGCGCGGCGGGTCGTTCCGCAACGGGCGCGGCCTGCTCTGCTTTTGCCGCCTTAGTCTTTTTTGCCGCGGGCTCCTTTTCGCCCGCCGCCGAAGGCTCGGGCACTTTGGGCACGTGCTTGTTGTCGCTTACGGCGTCATCGTGCTCCTTCTTTATGCGGCGGCGCGTTTTACGCTCCTCCTCCTTTTCCTCTTCGGTGCTCTCGTGATAGGGCACGGCGAATATGAGCGATTCGTAGGGCCTGAGTTTAAGCACCAGGCGATAGGGCCTGCCGTCGCACTCCTCCTTTTTGGCGGTGACGGAATACTCCTCTTCGTCGGAATAGGTGGAGAATATCATCTTATAATCGCCCGAAACGGGTACGCCTATCTCCACGGGATCGCGCTCCACGGGGGCGAAATTTATCATGAACACGAGCGCGTCGTTATAGTTCCAGGGATTGCGCCTTATGAAAGAGAACATGTTGCGCATGTAGTCGCCGCTGTTTATCCACTCGAACACGTTTTTCTTGCCCGCGTCGTTATAGAGCACGGCGTGCGAGGTATACAGGTGCAGCAGCTTGCGGTAGCAGTCCATTATGTCCCTGTGGCCGGGGTCGTCGCACAGATACCACTGCAGCGAGCCCTTATAGTCCCACTCCGCCTCCTGGCCGAAATCTTGGCCCATGAACAGCAGTTTTTTGCCGGGATGGCCCATCATCATGGTATATGTGGTTTTGAGGGCGCCGAACTTGTCTTGATGGCTGCCCGCCATCTTGTTGAACATGGAGCCCTTTCCGTGGACCACTTCGTCGTGCGAAAGGACGAGGATATAGTTTTCGTCGAACACGTAGTCGAACGTGCCCGTCATGAGGTGGTGCTTGTAGCGGCGGAACACGGGGTCCTCGTTGTAATAGCGGATGGTGTCGTTCATCCAGCCCATATCCCATTTGAGGCCGAAGCCGAGGCCGTCGTTCTTTGCGGGCGCCGTTATGCCCGAAACTATGGAGCTGTCCTCCGCGATTATGAACGCCGAAGTGCGCTGGCGCAGCACGGTGTTGAGATGACGGAAGAACTCGAAGCTCTCCATATTGAAATCGGTGCCGTATTTGTTGGGACGCCACTTCTCTCTGCCGAAGCTGTTGTAGAGCATGGCGGCAACGGCGTCGGCGCGGAGGGCGTCGATGTGATATACGTTCACCCAGAAGAACGCCGAAGCTATGAGGAAGTTCGAAACTTCGGGCTTGCCCAGATCGAACGCCTTGGTGCCCCACTGCGGATATTCGGCGCGCAGCGGGTCGGCATACTCATAGAGCGGGGTGCCGTCGAACCAGTCGAGGCCGAACTCGTCCTTGGGGAAGTGTGCGGGCACCCAGTCGAGAATGACGCCTATGCCGTTCTTGTGCATATAGTCCACAAAATACATGAAGTCCTCGGGCTTGCCGTGGCGGGCGGTGGGCGAGAAGTAGCCGGTCACCTGATACCCCCACGAACCGTCGAAGGGATATTCGCAGATGCCCATCACCTCTATATGAGTATAGCCCATGTACTTTACGTATTCGCACAATTCGTGGGCGAGCCTGCGGTAGTCGAGGAATTTGTCCTCGTCCCACCACTTGTCCCAATCCTTTTTCCACGAGCCGAGATGCACCTCGTACACGGCCATGGGTTTTTCCAAAAAGTTCTCCTGCTTTTTCTGCTCGCGCCACTTTTCGTCGCCCCACTCATACTTTTTAAGGTCGGCGACGACAGAAGCGTTTGCGGGGCGCAGCTCGGAAGCGTATGCGTAGGGGTCGGCCTTCATCACCTCGGAACCGTCGGCGCGCACCACGAGGTATTTGTATTTCACTCCCTCGCACATGCCGGGCACGAACAGCTCCCATATGCAGTCGTCCACCTTTTCCATCACGTCTTTCCACGGCGTCCAGCCGTTCCCGTCGGAAACGACGCACACCGCGCGCGCAGAGGGCGCCCACAGCACGAAATGCACGCCGCGCACGCCGTCCTCCTCCACTACGTGCGCGCCCATCTTGTTATAGAGCTCGTAATGCACGCCGTGGTGGAAATAGTAGCGGTCCAAATCGGTAAAAAATCTTTTGACCATATCCTTCCCCTTATTGTTTTTTTATTTTTTATTTTTTTATTTGTTTTTTAGAGCACGCAGCCGCCCCTGTACGGATGCCGCCGAGAGCCCTCAGTCACTGCGTGACAGCTCCCCTTGATGGGAGCCGAGAGCCCTCAGTCGCTGCGCGACAGCTCCCCTTGATGGGATCCGAGCCTTGCCTCCCCTTTAGGGGAGGATCGAAGGAGGGGTTGTCTTGCCCCTCTATTGCGCCGCCACGCGCAAACAAACTTTATTTGAACATGCTTATCTGCTGGTCGCCCGAAGGCCTGCGGCCGAGCTTGCAGCCGAACACGCACGCCGACTTGGGCGGCAGCGCCACGTGCAACCTG
>CALVQA010000071.1 GCA_944354725.1 uncultured Clostridia bacterium | reverse complement strand
GTCGTCGTAGCCGAATCCCGTCGGAGCGGTTACCGAGAAGTAAACGAATAAATCGGGCGCGTTATATTCTTTCGCCAGCTGTTGCGCCTGCGGACAAACCGACGCAGCGCCAAGATTATACGCAACGGTCATATCGCTGCCCACATAATAGCCGACGGCGTCAACCTCGTCCCAGCGCAAAAATTTGCATTGCCTGCCGAATATGCCGCGACAAAGCGCTATCCCCTGCTCGCTGAATACGAGTTTTGAGCCCCACCTGCGTATGCACTTTTTCATTATTCTCACCCTGTCGGAATTAAGATCAAAGCGGCGGCGCGGGCACGCCCGCGCCGCCGCTCAACATTATTTTTTGAGATTTCTCCGCTCGTTCCCTGCGGTCGCTTAGTCGAAATGACAGTATACCAAAAGCCCATAGCGGGTTCAAAGATGCGAGCAGTACGCGGAGCCGGCGGAAGGCGCGAAGGAGTTTACAAAGAAGTAAATGACTGAGCACACCCGTAACAGCGACAATATAATGCGACGCATATATGAAGCCGAGCGGTCAAAATGCTATTTTGAGGAACCGGTCCTTCCCCTCCAAGTCCTTTATCACCATAGCATAGTCGCGCTTTTCAAACAGGCACAGCACCTCCGCGGCCTGATCTTCGCCCACCTCCAAAATGAGCATGCCGCCGCGGGCGACGTAGCGGTGTACGTCCTTTGCCAGCCTGCGGTAAAAATCGAGGCCGTCCTCTCCGCCGTCGAGCGCGACGCGCGGCTCGAAGTCCTTTACCTCCCGCGCGAGCGTGTGTATCTCCTCCGAGCGGATGTAGGGCGGATTGCACACTATTAGATTGAACCTGCCGCGGATGTTCCCGAACAGGTCGCTCTTTACAAAATTTACGGCAACGCCGTTGAGCTCGGCGCTCTCCCCTGCGAGCATCAGCGCGGCGTCGGAGACGTCGGCCGCGGTAACGCTCACGCGCTTTTTTTCGCAGCCCTTGGCTATGGCTATGGCAAGGCAGCCGCTGCCCGTGCACATATCGAGCACCTTGTCGCCCTCTTCCGCCGTTTTTATGGCGATATCGGCGAGCTGCTCGGTCTCGGGGCGGGGTATGAGCACCCTCTCGTCCACCTTTATCCTGCAACCGCAGAAATCGACGTCGCCTATTATATACCACAGCGGCCTGCCGGTGAGGCGCTCCGCCGCTATGGCGGCTATCTGCTTGCTCTCGGCGGGGGAAACGACGCGCTCCTCTTTGAGCTCGCTGCGCTTTACGTCGAGCACTATGGAATATATCCACTCGGCATCGCTCTCGTCTATGCCGTTTTCCGCAAACTTTTTCTTGGTCTCGGCAAGTTTTTGCGAGAGTATGCCGCCCGTGACGAACTCCGTTTCGGGCATGTCGGGGTCGGCGTCCATGGCGAGCACCTTGTTGAAGGCGGCGATGGCGACCTCCGCCATGGCCTCGTCGGGCTCGCGCGTGGTGAACACCTTTTGGATAAGAAAGCCGGGGGCCTTGAATATGAGGAAAAATTTATTGTCGAACTTTGCCACGAACCTGAGCACCTCGTAAGAGATGCCGGCAATGAGCGGCAGGAGCACTATCTCCGTGCCTATGTTGGCCAAAAACCTTAAAACGCCGCTCTTTATCGAGCCGATGCCGAGCGCCCAGCTAACGACCGATATGACGACTATGTTTATGGCTATGACTATGAAGAGGAAGGAAGTGCCGCAGCGCGCATGCAGGCGGGAGCACTTCATTACGTTTTCTGCGGTGAGGGGGAGGCCCTTTTCGTAGCAGGTTATAGTCTTGTGCTCGGCCCCGTGATACATGTACAGCCTGCGTATGTCTTTGAGCACGAGGATGAGCGCGAGATACACGAAAAATATGACGAGCTTTAAAACGCCGCGTATGACATACTCCCAAACGCTGCCCGTGAGTGAGGGGAAGGCCTCTTCCAGCCCGCTGACCGCAAGGTTGGGCAACACGAAAAAGAGCGCCACGGCGAGCACCACGCCCAGCATTACCGAAACGGTGGATATTATGCTCATCAGGTTTATGCGGCACTTTTCGGCGAGCCACTTTTCCACCCTGCCCGCCTCCTCTTCCTCGCCGTATACGGCGGCGGAGCGCATGTGCGCCGACGTGCCCCGCACGAGGCTGACGAACATGTTGACCACGCCGCGCACGAAGGGTATTTTTGAAACGCGGCGCACGCCCTTGGAGACGTTCAGCCGCTTCGCCTCTACCTGTATCTGCCCGTCGGGATCGCGCACGGCGGTGGCCATGCACGTTTTACCCATCATCATTACGCCCTCCAAAACGGCCTGGCCGCCTATGGAACACGACGTTTTTTTATTTTTTTTGCCTTTTTTATCTGCCATAATCAAACAAGACGCGGCGCCTTACGCGCCGCAGGGAGCACGGCGCGCCGCAAGAGCAACTGCCTGCCGCGCGGGCGCTTAAACGGAAAATAAGCGGCACCAAAAAATTGATGCCGCCCTTTTTGTTACATATTGTATCTTTTTTTGAATTTGTCTACACGGCCGCCTGTATCAACGAGCTTCTGCTTGCCTGTAAAGAACGGGTGGCATTTGTTGCAGATATCCACCTTGAGCGTATCCACGTTTTTGGTGGTACCCGTTTTGAACGTTTCGCCGCAAGCGCATACAACCGTAACCTCATGATATTTAGGATGTATATCGGGCTTCACTTCTTTCACCTCGCTAAAGTTTCAATGCTAAATCATTATATATCATTCTGCGGGGGCAGTCAATCAAAAATAGGGTATTGCAAAACATTTTCTTTTATTCCTGCGGCGAAAAGGCCGTGCCGAAAGGCGCACGGAGAGCGCCGCGGCAAAAATTTTTATAATTTAGTTGCGTTTGCCGCCGTTTGCGAGTATAATTAAGGTGTAATTATGGATAACTGGGTATTGAGGGGCGCAAATACGCTCGTAAAAGAAAAACAACAGGAACTCCCCTTGGGCGAGGGCGAAGTAAAGGTGAAGGTGACGTATGTGCTCGCCTCCAACTTCGACGCCGTGCTCTACTCGGGCGACAGCGCCGCGCGCTATCCCAAGACCATCGGCAGGTTCGCCGTGGGAAGGGTGACCGAGGCGGGCAAGAATTGCTACGGGGTGGAGAGGAACACGCGCGTGCTGTTAAAGCCGACGCGCCCCTGCGGCAAATGCCTCAGCTGTAAAACGGGAAAAGAGGACGAATGCTCCTCCCCCGCCGTCGCGGGGAGGGATTTCGACGGGTTTTTGCGCGACTTCGTAGTGTGCAAATACACCGACGTCGCCCCCCTGCCCGATTCCGTGAACGACACGGAGGCGCTGTGCACGGAGGCCGTCGCCATAGCCGAGAGGATATACGACGGGCTCGACCTGTCCGCCGGCAGCCGCGTGGCCGTTATAGGCGGCAGCTTTGCGGGCAACATACTCGCGCAGGTGCTGCAATACCACAAGCTGGTGCCCATAGTCATCGACGAAAACCGCGACGCGCTCGAAAAGGCACGGGCCTGCGGCATTTACTACTGCTTTGCCGCCGACGAGGACCTTGCCGAAAACCTGAACGAGGCGACGAGCGGGCAGCTCTGCGACGCGGCCGTTTACACCACGTGCTCCAAGCTCGACCCCGCGCTGACGATGCGCGTCCTTGCGGAGGGAAAATGCGCCGTGCTCGCGGGATTCGCGCCCATCAGCTTCAACATACCCGCGCGCCAGCTGTGCGATAAGAACGCGCGGCTGATAACCGTTATGTCGGGCTACGACTATACCGACACGGCCATAAACCTGCTCGTTCACGACGCGGTGAACATCGACGTGTTCGAAAAGGAGATCCTCTCCGAATTCGACCCCGCCGCGGTATACAGGGAAATGTCCGAGCCGAACGCCGCGCCCGCGAACAAAATGACGATATTCAAACTGATATTGTAAACAGCTCCGCGCGGCGAGAGAGCGCGGCCATGCCTTAACATGTTTAAAATAATAGCAAGCGACCTTGACGGGACGCTTTTACCCCCTTCTAAAATACTGCCGCCGGAGACCTTTCCCCTTATAGAGGAGATGTTTGAACGCGGCATAACTTTTGTCCCCGCGAGCGGCAGGCAGCTGCCCAACCTTAAAAAGCTGTTTGCGCCGGTGCTAGGCAAGATAGCCGTGATAGCCGAAAACGGCGGGCTATGCTGGCACGCGGGGAAGATTATCTACTGCAACCCCACCCCCGCCGACGACGTGCTATACGCACTGGACATAATAAGGCGCGAAGAGGGGCTCTTCCCGCTGTGCAGCGGCGTGGACTGCGCATATTACGACTCCGACGACGAGCAGTTCACAGAGGTGCTGAACCGCTCGTATTCGCGCGCGGAAAGGGTGAGCGACCTTGCCGCCGCCGTAAAAAACAACACGATACTCAAGATATCGGTGTGGGACAAGCTGCCCGCCGCCGAACACGCGGCGCCCGCGCTCATCCCCAACATCCGCGGGCTGCGAGTGAAAGTTTCGGGCTACGACTGGCTGGACGTGTGCACGGAGAGCGCAAACAAGGGCGAGGCGCTGAAGGCGCTGGCGAAAGAAGTGGGCGCCACGAGGGAACAGTGCGTCGCCTTCGGCGACCACATGAACGATCTGGAAATGCTCGAGGCCAGCGGGCAGGCATACGTCACGGCGAACGCCTTCCCCGCGCTGAAAGAGCTCGTGCCCGACATCGTGCCCTCCAACGCCGATCTCGGCGTAATAAAAAAGATCAAGGAGCTGTTATGAAACTTTTTATAGCTTCCGACCTGCACGGCTCGGCAAAATACTGCAAAGAGATGCTCGAGGCCTTCGCCCGCGAGCGCGCCGCAAAGCTGCTGCTGCTCGGCGACATACTCTACCACGGCCCGCGCAACCCGCTGCCCGAGGGATATTCGCCCAAGGAAGTCTGCGAGCTGCTCGCGCCGCTCGCAAAGCGCATAATGTGCGTGCGCGGCAACTGCGACGCGGAAGTCGACCAGATGGTGCTCCCCTTCCCCATAACCGCCGACTATGCGCTCGTGTTTGCCGACGGCATAAACATATACCTCTCGCACGGGCACCGCGAAGTGCCGCCCATGACGGAGGACGACGTATATATAACGGGGCACACGCACGTGCCTGTTATCGAAAAGCAGGGCTGCCTGCACCTCAATCCCGGCTCGGTGAGCCTGCCGAAAGAGAGCAGCGAGCGGGGATATATCGTATACGAGAACCGCACGTTCACGTTCAAGACGCTTGCGGGCAGAGAATATAAACAGGTCACCGTTTGACGGGCGGGGCGCGGCATGGACGAAAACAGATACTTTACGCTGAACAACGGGGTGAAAATGCCCTGCCTTGGGCTGGGGGTTTTCCGCAACACCGACCCGAAGGAATGCGAAAAGAGCATAATATGCGCCATCGAAAACGGCTATCGCATGATAGACACCGCCGCCGTCTACGGCAACGAGCGCGCCGTGGGCAGCGCCGTGAGGCACTGCGGCCTCCCGCGGGAAGAACTGTTCATAACCACCAAACTGTGGTACGCCGATTGCTGCCGCGAGATGGCCAAGCGCGCGCTCGACCGCTCGCTCAAAAAGCTCGGCCTCGATTACGTGGACCTGTACCTCGTGCACGAACCTTACGGCTGGCTGAAGAGCGCGTGGCGCGGGCTGGAGGAATGCGCGGCGGAGGGCAAGGCCCGCGCGATAGGCGTTTCGAACTTCGGCGAAAGGGAGCTTGAAAAGCTGCTCTGCCACGCCAACATCGCGCCCGCCGTAGACCAGATAGAACTGCACCCGTACTATCAGCGCAGAGAGCTGCTCGCATACTTAAAGGCTCGGGGCATACTGCCCGAGGCGTGGGCGCCGTTCGCCGCGGGCAACGGCGGGCTTTTGAGCGAACCCGCCATAACCCGAACGGCGGAGAGGCTGGGCTGCACCCCCGCGCAGGCCATACTCGCGTGGCTGCACGGGCTGGGCGCGGCGGTGATACCCAAGTCGTCCCGTCCCGAGAGGATAGCGGAGAACGCGCAGTTTTTAAAGGCGGCGCTCACCGACGAAGACGGGGCCGAGATCGCCGCGCTCGACCGCGGCGAAAGCCTGTTCCCGTGGGACAAGGGCTGGCGCAGGCCGATGAGAAAGGCGCTCGGCTTTTTCCATATAGGGATATAGCGCCTCCGCACGGACGCGGACGCACGGAATTGTTAAGGCGCGCGCGGCAATTTTTTTTGCCTGGCGCGCCTTTTTTGACGAAGAACGGCGGGCGGCGGGCGGTTGCCCCGCCGCCCGCCGGGGCATATATGAAAAAAATGTAAAAACATAAAAAAACCCCCTCCGTTCCGTTGACAAATATGCCGCAAGTCGTATAATGGAATAGGTATCGATAAAAATATATCGATACCTGACGAACCAATAATCACATCGGAGGTTTTTTATGGCAAGATTTACTCTCCCCCGCGATCTGTATCACGGCAAGGGAGTCATGGCGGAAGTTTTATCCGCGCTCAAGGGCAAAAAAGCGATGATAGTCACCGGCGGGCACTCCATGCGCGCGGGCGGCTTTTTAGGCAAAGCGGAAGAGGCGCTCAAAAAGGCGGGCATGGAAGTTTACATACTCGACGGCGTGGAGCCCGACCCCTCGGTCACCACCGTTATGAAGGGCGCGAAGGCAATGCTGGAATTCGGGCCCGACTGGATAGTTGCCATGGGCGGCGGCTCGCCCATCGACGCGGCGAAGGCCATGTGGGCGTTCTATGAATATCCCGACGTTACGTTCGAATCGCTGTGCATACCCTTCAACTTCCCCGAACTCAGAAAGAAGGCGCACTTTGTGGCCATCCCCTCCACTTCGGGCACGGCCACCGAAGTTACGGCGTTCTCCGTTATAACCGACTACGACAAGGGCATAAAGTATCCCCTTGCCGACTTCAACATCACCCCCGACATCGGCATAATCGACTATGAGCTCGTCGAATCGCTGCCCGTAAAGCAGGTGGCCTACACCGGCCTCGACGCGCTCACGCACGCGATAGAGGCGTACGTTTCCACCGCGGCATGCAACTTCACCGACGGGCTGGCACTGCACGCCATCAAGCTGATATTCGCCAACCTCAAGGCCTCCTACGACGGCGACATGAACGCGCGCGCCGTGATGCACGACGCACAGTGCCTTGCGGGAATGGCGTTCTCCAACGCCCTTTTGGGCATAGTGCACTCCATGGCGCACAAGTCGGGCGCGGTGTTCAAGCAGGACGGCAAGACCGTGCACATCGTTCACGGCTGCGCAAACGCCATGTACCTCACCAAGGTGATACAGTATAACGCCAAAGACGGGCGCGCCATGAAGCGCTACGGCGAAATAGCCGACCTCTTGGGCATGAAGGGCAGCGACGAAGAGAAGGTGGCGCAACTTATCGACGCCATAGCAAAGCTGCGCGCCTCCGTGAACGTGCCCACCTGCATCAAGGACTACGACGACGGCCACGGCGGCAAGATCTCCGAAGAGGAATTCCTCTCCAAGCTCGAAAAGATGGCCGACGACGCCATAGGCGACGCCTGCACGGGCTCCAACCCGAGGATACCCACCCACGAAGAGATGGTGGCCCTCTACAAAGCCTGCTACTACGACACCGAAGCGGATTTCTGATGCAAGGGCGCATAGCATCCGTATAAATGACAAGCGCGGGGAGCAGTTTCTGCTCCCCGCGCGATATTTTGATTTTTTTGCCCCGCGCGTGTTGACATGCCGCCGCGCGGTGGTATAATATTATCAGAGCGGCGAACTGCCGCAAATATATAAAAGGAGTGCTTTATGCAGGAATTTTTAAGGGCGGTCGACGGGCTGCCCCTCATAGCGAAGGTGATTTTGTGCATTCCCGTCCTCGACATATTCTACGGCATATGCCGCGTAGTCAAGGGCATAACCAAGGGCGACGTGCTGTGGATAGTTCTGGGCGTGCTTACGGTGTTCCCCGGGGCGTTCTTTATATGGATACTCGACCTGATATGGGTGCTTTTGAAGGGGCACGGCCTGCTTCTGGGCGAGAGTTACCTCGGCTGAAAAACAGACGGCACAAAAAACGGGACGCGCACGCGTCCCGTTTTTTTACTGGAAAAGCAATTTTTTGAACAACAGGCACCAGATGGCATCCAGCCAGCCGATCACAACGCCGAAGATGGTGACTACAAGGCAGATGATGAACCTTACAACGCCGCCTTTTTTAAAGAATGTTCCCCACCTTACAATGATCTCTACCACCCAGTTCACTACGGGAATGAGCAGGAGGATTATCTGAACGAGGCGAGGGAGTTTGTTGAACCAGGTCATAAACAGCTCCTTTAAAAAAATTTGTACTTATATTATATCACAAAGGGCGGATATGTCAACACCATAATGTTCAAAAATTTATGCGCAAAAACCGCGGGCGGCGAT
>CALVQA010000070.1 GCA_944354725.1 uncultured Clostridia bacterium | reverse complement strand
GCCCGGCACGGGCATGTGCCCCAAGACCGAATCGCGCGAGTGGAACACGTACAGGCTCGTCGACGCGGGCTATCTCGACCTTGCCGAGGGAAAGAACACCATAAGCATATCGCAAAAGCCCGTCCGTGAGGAGAACGGCGGCAACGGCGCCGTTTACAACTTCCAGGCGTTCGCCGTCTTCTCCGACGACGTGGCGACCGAGTGGTACGAACACGTCTGCACGAACAGGTGCCCCGTATGCGACCACTGCACCGACGCCTCTTGCACGGAGAGCGCATGCTCGGCAAAGTGCAAGGGGCACGTGAATGCCGACGTGGATTTCACGGGCTACGACGTCACCGTCTCGGCGGACAAGAACTATAAGTGCCAGATAGAGGATTTTTACAACTTCGACAAGTTCGTCACCGCGAGCGGCGAAGACATGTTCGTCTACGACGACACGGGCAAGGCGTTCAACGGCGACGCGCTCGTCGCGGGCAGCAGGTTCGTAATAAGGTTCAAAGTCATGGACAACGCCGCGATAGCGCTGCGTCCCCTCATGACTCCCGTCGTCATCCCCGAGGACGAAGAAGATTATTCGATAGACGGCGTGTTCACGTTCATAGTGGACGGCAAGGAATTCACCGAATACCGCCTGCAAAAGGCCGACAAGGGCGGCTGGACGGTAGGCAACCAGTACGTGAACGTGACCGCGGGCGTATTCAATTTCTCGCCCGGCGACCACACGTTCGAGATAGTGGTGAACAAGACGGGCGCGCCTCACATCAACGAGGTCAGGCTCAACGTTCAGGCCTACGGCGAATGGCAGGCCGCCGAAACGCCGGCAACGCACGTCTGCTCGCAGGTATGCCCCGAGTGCGGCGGCTGCAAGAACGTAAATTGCGCCGACCCGGCATGCGAAAAGAAGTGCACCTGCTCAGAGCACACTCTTGCGCCGGTCCCCGCAAAGGCAGCGACCTGTTCGGAGGACGGCAATGTTGAATGCTACTATTGCGCCGACTGCGGCAAGTATTTTGCCGACCCCGACGCCGCCACGGAGCTCGACTACGCCACGCAGGTGGTGATACCCGCCGACCCTTCGCTGCACGTCGAAACGACCAACGGCCGCAACGATCCGTCGGTCACCTGCAGTTCGTGCGGCAAACTGTTCGGGTATCGGTTCGCCGTAAACGACGACAGGATGACCAGGTCGAGGACGATAGACGGCGCCACTCAGGCGATAGGCGCGAAGTGGAACGAAGAGACCTCTTTCTCCTTTGAGTTCGTTGCCGAAAAGGCGGGAACGGTCACGCTTTACGTCACCCTCTCCGAGGATACCAAGGAGCTCGTGTTCACCGAAAAGATAGCGACCGTGCTCAACGGCGAAAAGCTCTCCCTTCCCGGCAAGATAGCGGCATACCCCGAGCGCGAGGAATCGTCGTTCCACACCGTCGAAGTCGGGCAGGTGACGCTAAAGGAGGGGCTTAACACCATAAGTTTTGCCTATACTCCCGTAAAGGTCAAAAAGGGCGGCGACGGCATATTCTATAACATCCTCAACGTAAGTTTCTCGCCCGAAACGGCTCTCGGCTGGACGACGCACGTATGCGAGAGCATGTGCGAGGTGTGCGGCGGCTGCAAGGACGCGGCCTGCACCGACCCCGTATGCGAAAATAAGTGCGGATGCTCCAACCCCTTCCTGTTCTACGCCGTAGACGATGAGACTGCGATCTCCGGCAGCACCAAAAAGAACAAAAACGAAAACTGCGTGGGCATGCAGAGCGGCAAATCGGCCTCTCTCACCTACACGCTCAACGTGTCGGAGGCCGGCACGGTCAGGCTGTACGTATGCCTCACGGGCAACACGGTGGCCAACCCCTTCTCGTCGATATATACCGTAAAGATAAACGGCGCGGAGATATCCACCGACGCGGTGATACATACCGCCGCCGACAAGTGGATAGACTACAAGCCCGTATACATAGGCGAGTACGAATTGCAGGCGGGCGAGAACACCATAGAAATTTCCTGGACGGCAGGCACCTCGGGCGAGTATTACTACAACCTTCGCTCCATAGGCATCGACGCCGCGGAGGGAGTGGAAGTGGCATACAAACCTGCGGAAGGCGAACAGTAAAAACTACCTGATACTTATTCTCCGTTGAACATGCGGGGCGCGGCTCGGCCGCGCCCCGCATGCCGTTTTAACGCCGTTTGCACGCGGAATTTACGCGCTCTTTCAAAATTTGTTATATTGCCGCCATATAATGGTAAAAAATACTTTACCGCAAAGGCAAACGGAGGACTGCATGCAAATGAACGGACGCGGGCGGGACGGCGCTCTTTTTAAGAAAAGCACAAACAGTCGCGCGGGCGGCGCGCGGAGGGCGTTTTGCGCCGCCGCCGCGGCGGCGGGCACGGTTTTGGAATTTATTTTGGATCTGCCGGTATATGCGGTGCTTGCGGCGACGGCGGTGTTGCTTTTGCCCGCGGCGCTCGTCTCCCGCGCGCGGCGCAGGCGGCGCGCTTTAAAAATACGGTGACGGCGTGGCGCAAACTCTTGACAAGCGGCGCGGCGTATGATATAATACGGCACATAAAACGCAAGGGGTAACATCAAAAATGTCCGAAGGCTCAGGCGACTGTAGCGACGCCCGCCCACGAATATTTAAAATATCATGACCGTTTACCGAGACATAACCATGAGGCTCCGCCTCTATGGCTATGTCTTTTTGTGTTTTAAATTTTATTTTTCAGGAGGACAGTTTCAAAAGACACCATGGAAGACCAGCAACAGCGGCCTTGGCACGCGATGTCTTATCAGGAGACCGAAGAGGTCTTGAAGACCGGCGAAGAGGGCCTCTCCGACGAGGAGGCGGCGGCCCGATTGCAGAAGTACGGCAAAAACGTACTTAAAGAAGTAAAACAAAAGAGCATATGGAAGATGATATGGGAGCAGATATCGGACGTGATGGTGATAATACTCTTCATCGCCATGATATTCTCGCTCGTAATGTACTTTGTCGACGGCGAGGGCCTGCCCGAAGCCATAGTCATCTTCTGCGTGATAGTTTTAAACGCCGCGGTGGGCGTCATACAGGAAAAGAAGGCGGCCGACGCGCTCGAAGCGCTCAAAAACATGACGGCGCCCAACGCCCGCGTGCTGAGGAACGGGGAGGACAGCGTGATACCCGCATCCGAGCTCGTGCCCGGCGATATCGTATACCTTGAGGACGGCGCTATCGTCCCCGCCGATATAAGGATAATAAACGACAACAACATGAGCATACAGGAGGCCTCGCTCACGGGCGAGAGCGTGCCCGTGCCCAAGGACGGCCCCACCGTCCTTCCTGAGGACGCGCCTCTCGGCGACAGGGTGAACATGGCCTATTCCTCTTCGATAGTCATGTACGGCAACGCCGTCGGCATAGTCGTCGGCACCGGAATGAACACGGAAGTGGGCAAAATAGCCGACATGCTCAAAACGCAGGACGATTTCCAAACGCCCATCAAGCGCAAGCTCAACTCTGTGGGCAAGGTGCTCACGGTCATAGGCCTCATAGTGTGCATAACCATAATGATAATAGGTTTTGCGCGCGGCGGCAGGACGTGGCAGTCGCTCGTGCTGCTCGGCATATCGCTCGCCATATCCATCATCCCCGAAGGCCTTCCCGCCACCGCCACGATAATAATGGCGTTCGGCGTGCAGCGAATGGCTAAAAAGAACGCGCTCGTCAAAAGCCTGCCCGCGGTGGAAACGCTCGGTTCGGCCACGGTGGTGTGCTGCGACAAGACGGGCACGCTCACCCTCAACAAGATGACGGTTACGCATGTGGCCGTCGGCGCCGATTTCGAGATGGGCACGACGACCCTTACCGAAAATTTAAAAGAAAAGTATCACCGCGCCGTTTACAAGGACCTGCTCGACGGCTGCGCGCTGTGCGGCAACGCGCACATGGATCCCGACCGTCCCGGCGAAACGATGGGCGACCCCACGGAGGGCGCGCTGATACTCTTTGCCGATAAGTTCGGCATCAATTCCGAGGACTACGAGGAGGAGCACCCCAGGCTATTCGAGCAGCCCTTCGACTCCGACAGGAAGCGCATGACGACGCTCAACCGCATGCCGGAGGGCATGATAGCCTACACCAAGGGCGCCGTAGACGAAATGCTGCCGCTGTGCACGCACTTCCTCACCAACTCGGGCGTGCGCGAGATGACCGATACCGACAGGCGCAAGATACTCGAACTGTGCAACAAGATGTCGAACGACGCGCTCCGCGTTCTGGGTTTTGCCAAGCGCCAGCTTACCAAGGTGCCCGAGGACGAGACGGAGAATATCGAATTCGGCATGACGTTCGTGGGCGCCGTCGGTATGATAGACCCTCCCAGGAGGGAGGTCATAAGCGCCGTGGAGACCTGCCACGACGCAGGCATACGCGTTATAATGATAACGGGCGACCACAAGGTCACGGCGCTCGCCATAGCCAAGCAGCTTCACATATTCCGCAAGGGCAACACCGTTATAACCGGCCCCGAGCTCGACGAAATGACCGACGAGCAGCTCGACGAGGCAGTGAAGTCGTGCGTGGTGTTCGCGCGCGTTTCCCCTTCGGACAAGCTGCGCATAATAAAATCGCTCAAGCGCACGGGCGAAGTCGCCGCCATGACGGGCGACGGCGTGAACGACAGCCCCGCTTTGAAGGAGGCGGACATAGGCGTCGCCATGGGCATAACGGGCACCGACGTTGCAAAACAGGCGGCCGACATGATCCTTCTGGACGACAATTTCACGACGATAGAGCACGCCATACGCGAGGGCAGGCGCGTTTACCGCAACATACAAAAGGTCATACAGTTCCTCGTTGCGGGCAACATAGCCGAGATACTCACGCTCTTTCTGGCGTTCTGCTTCGGTTGGGAAGACCCCATACTTGCGATACACGTGCTGCTCATCAACCTCGCCACCGACTCGCTCCCCGCGATAGCGCTCGGCGTAGACCCTGCCGACAGGAACGTGATGAAGGTGCCGCCCGTAAAGAGCGGGACTCTGTTCGAAAAGGGCGTGATAATAAGGATAGTGGTGCACGGGCTGTTCATAACCGCCGCGTCGCTCACGGCATATGCCATAGCCGAAACGGCGTTCGGGCTGGAGGGCGAAGAAAAGCATGCCACCGCCATGACCATGACGTTCATGGTGCTCGCCCTTTCGCAGCTGGTGCACGCCATAAACCAGCGTTCCAATTACGACAGCGTGTTCCGTCCCGGTCAGGGGCACAACCGCTTCCTGTACGGTGCCATGGCGGCGTCGCTCGCGATAGTGGCGTTCGTGTGCTTCGTGCCGGGCGTGATGGACTTCTTCGAGCTGACCTATCTCGACTGGTATCAGTATCTAATAGTCCTCGGCCTTGCGGTGTTCCCCCTCATAGCCGTGGAGATAACCAAGATATTCATGCGCATATATAAGAAGAGGCACGCACCCGCAAAACCCGGGCTTGCCGAATGACGGACTGTCCAAAACATTCGGGCCGATGCGATCGCATCGGCCCGAATGTTTTTATAGGAATAAAATGGAGGGTGTATATAGATTTTTTCCGCAAGGGGTGTTATTTTTGCCAGCTCTGCGTTTCGGAATGAACGTGCAGCTTATAGTCGGGGTCGGGCTTGGATACTTTCTTTATCACGCATTCGTCCGTGCACCCGCCGCTCACGGCGCGCAGCTCGTTCACGTCGGAGAGCTTTACCTTGAACACGAACGCCCTGCCGTCCTTTGTTTTGCCGTCAAGCTTTTTGCCGTTGCAGTATAATTCCGCGCTGCCGCAGTTGGTGTATACCTTCACCGTAGTGCTTCGGCCCGTGCGGTTGGCAAAGCGCTTGCCCGCAATGTGCACGAAGGGCTCTTTGCTCCAATATGCCTTATAAATGTAAAAGCTGTCCTTTCTGGTCTTGCGGTCGAACGTCACAAGGCCCTTGTGGTTCATTCCGGGTTCGCCGCCCTGGTTCCTCGCGTCGGCGGCAAAGTCGAACATGTTCCAAACATATGTGCCCCACATGTAGGGGTGGCGCGCAAAGCAGCGCAGCATGAACTCGTGGTAGCTCGCCTGATATTCTTCGGAGTTGTCGCCGCGCTTCGGGTGAGCGGAGTGCAGCGCGGGCATGCATTCCGCGCCGTATTCCGAATATCCGAGGCAGCGCTTGGGATAGAGTGCGTGGAAGAGGGATATCCACAGGTCGTTCAAAAAGAATCCGGGCACGTACCAGCCGAGGTAAAGGTTCCACGCCACCACGTCGGTTATGTGCGCGGTCTTGTTCATGGGCCCCGCCATGGCGAACACCGCCAGAGTGGTAAGGCGGGTGGGGTCGGCCTCGTGCACGAAGTCGTTCAGCTTTTTGTGGAAGGCGAGCATGTTCTTTTTATGCTTGCCGTACATGGTTATCTCGTTGGAGATGCCCCACATCACTATGCACGCGTGGTTGTATTGCTGGTATATGAGCTCCTTCATCTGCGAAAGGGCGTTGTCGTTTGCTTCGGGCATGTGGCGCGATATGTAGGGTATCTCCGCCCAGACTATCAGCCCCGCCTCGTCGCACAGGTCGTAGAAATAGTCGTCGTGCTGATAGTGCGCGAGCCTCAGCGTGTTTGCGCCGATCTCCTTTATAAGCGCCATGTCCTCTTCGTGCATTTGGCGCGTGAGCGCGTTGCCGACGCCCGGCCTGTCCTGGTGCCTGCACACTCCGCGCAGGGGATAGGGCCTGCCGTTTAAAATAAATCCCTTTTTCGGGTCTACGGAAAAGCTCCTGAAGCCGAATCTCTTCTCTATGCGGTCGACTTCCTTGCCGCCCGATCTCAAAACGGCGGACGCGGTATAAAGGTAGGGGTCGTTCGTGCCGTCCCAGAGGCGGGCGTTTTTTACTGCGAGCTCCTCGCCGTTCCCGCCCTCGGCCACCGCATTGCCCTCGGCGTCCTTTATCGTGATCGTTACCTCACCCTCGCCGGTTACGTAGGCGTCCGTTTTTACCGTGCACTTTCCGTCTTTTACCGCGGGCGTTATGGCTATGCCGGGCGCGCCGTGATAGTCGAGGTCGAAGTGGTCTTTGCTCACGGCTATCAGGTTGACGTCGCGGTAGATGCCGCCGTAGAACGTGAAGTCTGCCGTCTGCGGATACACTTTCTCCGTCTTTGAGTTGTCTGCGTAAACGATGAGCAGGTTCTCCTCGTTCATAAGGTCGGTCACGTCGCAGCGGAACGTAGAGTAGCCGCCGTCGTGACGGCAGACCTCCTTGCCGTTGAATATCACGCGGGCAGAGGAGTTCACTCCCTTGAATTCCAGATACAGCCTGCCGTCCTTTTCGAGTTCGGGCGCGACGAATTTTTTAACGAACGTGCACACGCCGCGGAAATAGTCGTTCCCGCCGTCCTGCCCGTCTTTGCCGTTCCATGTGTACGGCAGATCGAGCAGCGTGCCCTCGGCAGTCGCCGCCCTCTCCGGACCGATCTCGGCTTTTATGAATTTCCAGCCGCGGTTGATGTTGACTGTCTTTCTCATCTTTCCTCCGTAAAAAATTTGTTTTATGACAATATGTTAAATCACCGCGGCGCAAATAGCAATAGCAATTTTTGCTCAAAAATATTGCGTTTTTAGCTTTATGGCAAAAAATCGCCGCTAAAAAGGGAAAACGGCGCCTAAAAAGGCGCCGCCGTGCGGTTTTCAAGTTTCGCTCAGTCGGGCGAACTGCCCGCTTCGAGCATCTTTTTGTACGAGCGGAAGAAGGTGGAGTAGTTCAAAAAGCCCAGCTTTTCGGCGGCCTCGCACTTTTTCATGCCGTTCATTATAAGGGAGTGGGCGAACATTATCTTTTTGGAGCGCACATACTGCATCACGGGTATGTGCATGTACTTCCTGAATTCGTTGCTTATATACGACTTGGAGTACATCAGATCCTGCGCGAGGCTCTCGAGCGTTATCTCCTCGGTTATGTGGTCGTTTATGTGCGTTACAATCTTTTCTATGAAGGGATTTTCGCGCTGTTTGCCGGGGTTTGCCGCCCTGTTCATCATTATCAGCAGCTTCGAAAGTTCGCATGTGAAGAGAGTGTGCGTCTCCTCGTTGGAAAAATTCTCGGCGTAGTTGTCGAGGCCGGTAAATATGGAGCGGTATGCCTCCGTGTCGGTAAAAAACGGCCTGTGCCCGAACAGGTTCTCCTTTATATAGTCGGGCACGAGTATTTCGGGGAATTTCAGCACGTAGCGTTCGTAGGGCTTCTCCGTGAGGTTTACGGTGGCAAAGTGGTATTTGCCGGGCGCTGTGAACACCGCGTCGCCCGGCTGCAGGGTGCGCGTCTCCGATTCCACGGTGTAATCCACGTCGCCGCATACGAAGAACAGTATCTCGGTAAAGGCGTGCATGTGCTTGCAATATTCTTCCGTGGGCGAGGACGGATTGTCGATTTTGTGCGCAAAGTCGAGATTGCCGTAAACAAAGTTGAACATCGTGTAACTATTGTACCATAACTGTAATAAAATTGCAATACAATTGCGTAATTTTTGCAAGCAATTATCGTTTACGGCTCAAAATTATCAACCGAATAGCAAAAATGCAATATTTTTTTATAAATTATGTAATTGCAATTGACCGATTCGGGGATATAATTGAATATGTCGACGGCGTACGGCGCATTTTGCGCGTTTTCGCCGCAATATATCGTTTAAAGGGAGAAATCGATGGAAGATTCTAAAAGAAAAAAGAGCTTCTTCGAAAATCCGCTTTTCTCCACAAAGGTAAAGTCGGCCAACATCAAAACGCCCGAGATGCTGCTCGGGTATCTGATCGGGCCGTTCGGTGCTCTTTTGGCGAGCGGCATTTTCACCACCTATCTGAACAGGTACTGGAACACGGTATTGTTTGCCGATTACAGGGTGTTCATGGGGCTGGACGCTGACGGCAACGAGATATGGCAGCTGCCCGCGGATTCGCCCATATCCACCTTCCTTACGCTTTTGCCGATATTGTCCACCATACTCATAGTCATAGGCAACCTGTTCGTGGGGCAGCTGATAGAGCGCACCAAAACGCGCGCGGGCAAGGCAAGACCCTGGCTGCTGCTCTCCTCCGTATTGCTTGCGGTAGGCTGCATAGTGCTGTTCGTGGCGCCTATGGGCAACGGGACCGACGTGCCCGTTTTAACGATGGTGCTCACGGCTATAGCATATAACGTATACTATGCCGTCGCATATCCCATGTACAATACGGCCAACAGCACGCTCGTTCCCGTATCCACCCGCAACAGCTCTCAGCGCAGCCTTCTGGCTTCGTTCGAAAACTTTGCGCACATAGGCGTAATGGGCGCGGGCGGCATGGTGTTCCCCATAATCGTCGGCTGGATAACCGTTAAAAACGCCGACGAAACGGTAAACCTCGGCGCGACCAAGACGGCATGGATGATAGCCTTCCTCATAATAGGCATCATAACCTTCCTGTTCGTCGTGTTGCAGTATTACTTCACGCGCGAGCGCGTCACCGAAGAGTCGTTCCACATCGATGCCGTCGAAAACACGGCGGAGAAAAAATCCATCTCCATCAAGCAGCAGTTCAAGGGCGTCGGCACCGAGCCCTTCTGGTGGATAATAATACTGTTCTACCTCATATTCCAGTTCTCCGGCTCGCTCAAAAACGGCGCCGTCAGCTTCTTCTGCGACAGGTTCGACCTGTATCTCGGCAGCTTCCATATCGATTCCGATATGGCGGTGACCATCATAAACGTGCTCGGCGCCGTGCCCATGGCCGTCGCCATGGCGTTCATCTGGCCGCTCTCCCGCAAGTTCGGCAAGCGCATAGTTGTCATGGTCGGCCTCATAGTCGGCGCCGCGGGCGGCATAATAGCCGGCATATGGTCTGATAATTTCTATGCCGCCTGCGTGGGCGTGGCGTTGAAGAGCTTCGGCTCCTCTCCCGCATGCTACATGGTGCTCGCGATGGTTTCGGACGTGCTCGACCACATCGAAGCCAAGCGCGGTTACCGCTGCGACGGCCTCACCATGAGCATATACAGCGCCATAATGGCGGCCACCGGGCCTCTCTCGCTCGGCGTGTTCAACGCAATGACCGGCAACGGCAGCAATTCGGCTATGGTAACCGTGAGCTACATTTGGATAGAGACGGGCGTATATATCGCGTGCGCCGTTCTCATGGTGTTCTTCATCGTTGAAAAGTTCCTCAAGAGCGACAGGGCGCAGATACTCGAGCGCCAGAAGGCCGAGGCCCTTGCCGCCGGCATAGAGTGGATAGAGCCCGAAGAGCGCCTGCGCCGCGAGCAGGAGGAGGCCGAGCGGCTCTCCGAAGAGGCGCGCAAGCTCGAACTTAAGGCAAAGTGCGAAAAGCGAGGCCTTTCCTTCGAAGAGGAAGAGGCGAAATACCAGGCCAAACTGTCGGCAAAGCGCGAAGCTGCCGAAAGGAAGAAAGCGGCCAAGGCGGCCGGGAAGGAGAAGAAATAAATGAAGATGACCTTTCGCTGGTACGGCGAAAACGACTGCATACCCCTCAACTACATAAAGCAGATACAGGGAATGACGGGCGTTGTCACCGCCGTATACGACGAGCCCGTCGGCGCGGTCTGGCCCGTGGAAAAGCTCCTGCGCCTCAAAAAACTGGCGAACGACGCGGGCCTCGGGATGGAAGTGATAGAATCCGTCCCCGTGCACGAGGACATAAAACTCGGCAAGCCTTCGCGCGATAAATATATCGACGCATACAGGCAGAACATAATCAACTGCGGCAAGGCGGGCGTAAAGTGCATATGCTACAACTTCATGCCCGTGTTCGACTGGTTCCGCACCGACCTCCGTTTCAGGCACGCGGACGGCGCCACCTCCCTTTCGTACAGCGAAGCGGACTTTGCCAAACTCGACAAGCGCAATTTAAGATTGCCCGGGTGGGACGAAAGCTATTCGCCCGAAGAGCTCAACGGGCTGCTCAAAGAGTATGAGGGGATGACGCACGAAAAGCTGTTCGAAAATTACGTGTATTTCCTCAACGCCGTGATGCCCGCCTGCGACGAGGCCGACGTCGACCTCGCCGTTCATCCCGACGACCCCCCTTGGGACATATTCGGCCTCCCCAGGATAGTCGGCAGGGAGGAGGACTACGACAAACTGTTCGCCGCCGTTCCCAACAAACACAACGGCATCACTTTCTGCACGGGCTCGCTCGGGGCGGGCAGGTTCAACGACCTGGTGTCCATGGCGGCAAAGTACGCGGAGCGCATCTATTTCGCGCATTTAAGGCAACTCAAATACACATCCGAGACCGACTTTTTCGAAAACGGGCACATGACTTGCTGCGGCAACGTCGATGTGTACGGGATAGTAAAGGCGCTCGTTAAAAACGGCTTCGACGGGTACGTCCGCCCCGACCACGGCAGGAACGTGTGGGGGGAGGACGCTAAGCCCGGCTACGGCCTCTTCGACAGGGCTATGGGCGCCTGCTATCTCAGCGGCCTGTTCGAAGCGGCGGAAAAAGATTTTAAAGCATGACAAGGAGGCATACGCCATGCAATTACCTATAATAGCGGAAGATCTCAAAGGCAAGGTGGCGGTGGTCACCGGTGCGGGCGGAGTGATATGCTCCGAGCTCTCGGCCGCGCTCGCCGCGGCGGGCGTCAAAGTAGCCCTTTTAGACAGGGCTTTGGAAAAGGCCGAAGCTGCCGCCGCGGAGATAGTAAAGGCGGGCGGCGTGGCAAAGGGATATTTTGCCAACGTGCTCGATTTGAAAACGCTCGAGGAGTGCAGGAACAAAGTGCTTGCCGATTTCGGCCCCTGCGACATACTCGTCAACGGCGCCGGCGGCAACAACCCCAAGGCGCAGACCGATAAAGAGTATTTCGAGCCGGGCGACGAGGACAACGACGAGATAAAAACCTTTTTCAACCTCAGCGACGAGGGGATACAGTTCGTGTTCAACCTCAACTATCTCGGCACGCTCATGCCCACGCAGGTGTTCGCGCGCGACATGACGGGCAGGAAGGGGTGCTGCATACTCAACATCTCCTCCATGAACGCCTTTACGCCGCTCACCAAGATACCCGCGTACTCCGCGGCCAAGGCTGCCGTGTCCAACTTCACGCAGTGGCTCGCCGTGCACTTCTCCAAGGCGGGCATAAGGGTAAACGCCATCGCGCCCGGGTTCCTCTCCACGGCGCAGAACAAATCGCTCCTGTGGAATGCCGACGGCACCCCCACGGCGCGCACCGGCAAGATAATCGCCGGCACGCCCATGGGCAGGTTCGGACGGCCGGAGGAGCTGGTGGGCGCCACTCTCTTCCTCGTGTCCGAAAGGGCTGCGGGCTTCATAACGGGCGTGGTGCTGCCCATCGACGGCGGCTTCTCCGCATACAGCGGCGTGTGAGCGCCGGCATAAAGCAAGCCAAAATTTTATCATCCTTTTCTCCATATAATAAAAAGAACTGCGGCCGCCCGTGAACGCGGCCGCAGTTCTTTTCGGCGCCGAAAGGCTCCCGTGCGGAGGTAATTTGTCCCGAATAGAGGTGATTTCATGCCTCTCGGATGTGTTTGAAAAGCATTTTATGTAAAATAAACTACAAATTGTGCCATTACTCTGTTAATTTTTAATGCGATATGTTAGAATGAAGCAGAAATTTCGGAAGGGGGATAATGTTTTTGAAATACTCGGATAAAATCGCAAAACTTACGCATCGCCAGAAGGCCGACCTGCTCACGGGCAAGGACTTCTGGACGACGCTTGACGTGCCCGAAATAGGCCTGCCCTCGGCATGGCTGTCCGACGGCCCCAGCGGCGTGAGGAAGCAGGTCGCCGACAGCGACCACCTCGGCCTCAATCCCAGTGCGGAAGCCACCTGCATGCCCTCGGCGGCGAGCATGGCGAACAGTTGGAACGAGGAGCTGCTCGAAAAGGCCGGCGCGGTGCTCGGCAACGAGGCCGCCGCGCAGAGCGTGAACATGCTGCTCGGCCCCGGCACGAACATAAAGCGCAACCCGCTTTGCGGCAGGAACTTCGAATATTATTCCGAAGATCCCTATCTCGCCGGCAAGATGGCTGCGGCGTGCATCCGCGGCATACAGAGCAGCGGGATATACGCCTGCGTCAAGCATTTTGCGGCGAACAACCAGGAACTCAGGCGAATGGTCGTAGACAGCGTCGTTGACGAGCGCGCCCTGCGCGAGATATACCTCACGGCGTTCGAAATAGCCGTAAAAGAGGGCGGGGCCAAGGCGATAATGTCGTCTTACAACAGGCTCAACGGCGTACACGCCAACGAGAACTATCATCTGCTCGTAGAGATCCTGCGCAAGGAGTGGGGCTTCGACGGCGTGGTCGTTACCGACTGGGCCGGCTGCAACGACAGGGTGGACGGCGTGCGCTGCGGAAGCGACCTCGAAATGCCTGCCTGCCGCTACGGCGCCGACGACGTGTATAAGGCGCTGGAGGACGGCAGCCTCGACGAGAAGCTCGTGGACGAGTGCCTCGACAGGCTCATCGAATTTGTCTATTCCACCGAAGCGGCCGTTAAAAAGGCCGTTAAGGAGTTCGATAAAGAGGAGCATCACAAGATCGCCCGCCGCTGTGCCGAAGAGGCCATCGTGCTCCTCAAAAACGAAGGGGAGCTGTTGCCTTTAAAGGGCCGTAAGGTGTGCTTTATAGGCGACTTTGCCGATAAGCCCCGCTATCAGGGCGCAGGTTCCTCCGTTGTGAATCCCACGCGCACCGAAAGTTTCATAGAAGAAATAAACAGATATAAGTTGGATTGCATAGGCTATGCGCCCGGCTTTGAGCGCTACGGCAAAAAGAACGAGACGCTCGCGAAGAACGCTTTGAACCTCGCTTCGCGCGCCGATACCGTTATATTCTTTGCCGGGCTCGACGAAGTTGCCGAGGCCGAGGGCCTCGACAGGCAGAACATGAAGCTGCCCGCCGTTCAGCTCGACCTTCTCAAAAGGATATACGCCCTCGGCAAAAAGGTCGTCGTCGTGCTGTTCTGCGGCAGCGCGGTAGAGCTGGACGTGGTGTGCGACGCCGACGCGATAGTGCACGCGTACCTCGGCGGCCAGGCGGGCGTCTCCGCGATGCTCAACGTGCTCACCGGCAAGGTCAACCCCTCCGGCAAGCTCTCGGAGAGCTATCCCTTCAGGTACAAGGACTGCTCTTCCGCCTCGCATTTCCCCGGCGAAAAGCGCACCACCGAATACCGCGAGAGCATCTTCGTCGGCTACCGCTATTATCAGACGGCGGGCGTGAAAGAGCGCTATCCCTTCGGGTACGGCCTCTCCTATACCACGTTCGAATATTCCGACCTCAAGGTCGATAAAAACGGCGCAAGTTTCACCATAAAGAACACGGGCAAATACGACGGCGCGGAGATAGCGCAGATGTACATAGGCAAGCCCGACAGCGCCGTGTTCCGCCCCGTAAAAGAGCTCAAGGGCTTCAAAAAGGTGTTCATAAAGGCGGGCGAATCGGCAAAAGTTACTATACCGTTCGACGGCTACACCTTCAGGGTGTTCAACCCCGAGGCGGGCGAGTGGCAGACGGAGGGCGGCAAATACGTCGTCAGCATAGGCGCCTCCGTCGCCGACATAAGACTTGTCGGCTCGGCCGAAGTAAAGGGCGACATGACCGATTTCGGCTACGACAGGAACAAGCTGGGCAGCTACTTCAGCGGCAAGGCCGCGGACGTGGACGACGAACAGTTCGCGCTCGTGCTCGGCAGGGAGATACCTCCCTCGGAGTATGATTTCTATAAGCGCAACCGGATGGTCATCGACGAAAACTGCACGGTCTCCGATCTGCGCTATTCCAGACGCTGGGCGGGAAGGCTTTTCTCGGGCGCGATACGCTTTGCCATAAAGTTCATGACGGCAATAGGCAACAAAACCATGGCGAACACCCTCGTTATGGGCGTGCTGCATCAGCCCGTAAGGGGGCTGGCTAAGTTCGGCGGCATGTCGAGAAGGCAGATGGAAGCGCTGCTCATGATATTCAACGGGCATCTCTTCAAGGGCGCCGCAAGGTTCCTCACCAAAGAGAAAAAACCCAAGAGCGATAAAAAAGCAAAGGAGGCTAAGAACTGATGGCTAAAAAGAGCGTGTTCGACAATCCGCTTTTGTCCACAAAGATAAAGTCGGCCAACGTTAAAATAGTGCCCGAGGCTCTGATGGGCTATCTCGTCGGCCCCTTCTGCGGTCTGCTCGCAAACAGCTTGCTCGGCACCTATCTCGTAAAATATTTTCAGAGGGTGCTCTTTGCCGAAGAATACGCCGCCGGCGATCCCGGCGTGACCGCGTTTTTGACTATCTTCCCCATGCTCTCGGCGATACTCATCGTCGCGGGCAACATCCTTGCCGGGCAGATAATAGAGCGCACAAAATCGCGCGCGGGCAAGGCGAGGCCGTACATACTGCTCTCGTCCGTAGTGCTCGCGGTGGCAAGCGTTCTGATGTTTATCCAGCCGGTAGACAACGTAGTGTTCAGAATGGTGTGGGTGGCCGTGGCATACAACCTGTTCTATGCCGTGGCGTTCCCTCTCTACAACACGGCGAACAGCGCGCTCGTTCCCGTATCCACGCGTAACGGCAAGCAGAGGGGGCTGCTCGCTTCCCTCGTGAACATGGCCGTGCTCGGCGGCGCCGGCGCGGGCTCCATAATATTCCCTCAGATAATCGGCGCGCTCACCAAAGGTTTCCCCAGCGCCGATCCCGAACTGCCCAATTCCGAAGGTTACCTCGTACTGTTCATCGTAATAGGCATCGTCACCTTCATAGGCTGCCTCGGGCAGTATTACTTCACCCGTGAAAGGGTCACCGAAGAGACTATGGTCAAGGGCGTCGGCAAAACTGCCGAAGCCGAAGAGATAGACGAGCTCGAAGACAAAAAGGCAAAGGGTCCGTCCATCGGCAAACAGGCAAAGGCGCTGTTCACCGATAAGTTCTTCATGGTTACCATAATATTCTATCTGTTGTATCAGCTCTCCGGCTCCATAAAGAACGCGTCCATGGACCTGTATACCACCAATGTGGCGTTCGAAGGTTTTGTCGGCAAAGACGCGATGAGCGTGCTCGGCATAGTGGGCGCGGTGCCCATGGCCGTGGCGATAGTGTTCGTGGCTCCGCTGTGCAACAAGTTCGGTAAACGTCCCATAGTGTTCGCCGGCATGGTCGTCGGCGTCGTGGGCGGCGTTATCGCGGGCCTGTTCTCGTATGAGGGCAACTTTATCCTCGTATCGGTCGGCATAGCGCTCAAGTGTCTCGGTTCGGCGCCCGCGGGATATATGATCCTCGCCATGATAGCGGACTGCCTGGACCACATGGAGGCCAAAAACGGCTTCCGCTGCGACGGTTTCGGCATGTCGCTGTACAGTTCGGTGCTCATTGCCGCCGTTCCCCTCGCGACGGGCATAGTAAGCGGCATGACCGGTGCATTCGGCAACGTTAACGGAAGTATAGTTTCGTACATCTGGATAGAGACGGGCGCATATGCGTTGGGCGCCATCGTCGTCCTGTTCTTCGGAGTCGAAAAGCACTTGCCCGCCGACAGGCAGGCCATACTCGAGCATCAGAAGGCCGAAGCCGCGGCCGCGGGCATAGAGTGGATACCTCCCGAAGAGAGGCTGCGCCTCGAAGAGGAGGAGTCTGACCGTCTCGCCGAAGAAGCCCGCAAGGCAGAGCTCAAAGCAAAGTGCGAAAAGAAGGGCATCTCCTATGAAGAGGAGGAGGCCAAGTATCAGGCAAAGCTCGCCGCAAAGCAGGCAAAACAGGCCGAAAAGCAGAACAAAAAGAAATAGTGCCTACATTTCATCGTTAACCTCCATTCCATAAAGATCTTCGTGCCCGCCCGCTGCAAAGCGGGCAGGGCAGGAAGAACAAATGGGAGCGGAAAGGTTTTAAATAAGCGTTTTTTTATTACATTTCTCCTTAATTGCTTTGCTTGCCGCACGTTTTTGTGCGGCAAGCAAAAGTGCTGTTTGCGGCCGTTTGCATCGGCAGCGCCGCAAACGGCGGGAGCTTACAGAGGAAGAGCATGAAACTCATCACATTCGCCGTTCCCAGTTACAACTCTCAGGACTACCTCAAAAACTGCATAGAGAGCCTGCTCCCCGGCGGCGACGAGGTGGAGATAATCATAGTCGACGACGGTTCGACCGATTCCACGGGCGCCATCGCCGACGAATATCAGAGCAGGTACCCCGGCATAGTCCGCGCCGTGCACAAGCCCAACGGCGGGCACGGTTCGGGCGTGAATAAGGGGCTGGAATGCGCGCGCGGATTGTATTATAAGGTGGTCGACTCCGACGACAGGGTAGACGGCGAGGCGTATGCCGCGCTCCTTAAAACGATAAGGGAACACGTCGCCGAAGGCGTGGAGGCCGACTTGTATATAGTCAATTTCGTGTACGAACATACCAACGACGGCACGAGCTACGTGAGCAACTACGTCAAAAACTTCCCGCAGAACAAGTTTTTCGGCTGGGAGGACATAAAGCCCCTCAGGCTGTGGAAGATGCTGCTCATGCACTCGCTCGTATACAAGACGGGCAACCTGCGCGAGAGCGGCACCGTCCTGCCCGAGCACACCTTTTACGTCGACAACTATTTCGCATACCGTCCGCTGCCCTATATGCGCAGGCTGTATTATCTCAACGTGGATTTTTACCGCTATTACATCGGCCGCAGCGACCAGTCGGTGAATATAGACAACGTGGTAAAAAGGTACGACAATCAGATCCGCTGCATGAACTGCATGCTCTCGTCGTATACATACGGCGAGATAGAGGCGATGTGCCGCCCCTTGAAGAAGCTGATGTATCACATACTGCACGTTATAATGTGCAACACCTACTTTTTCACCACCGCAAAAGACAGCCCCGAGCGCAGGAAGCTCTTCAAAGAAATGTGGGACGGGCTGCGCTCGCGCGATAAAAAGCTCTATCGCCGCCTTAAGCGCATGCCCGCGTTCGTGTTCCTCGGCATGCTGCCGTGGCGCGGCAAGGGCGCCGTTACCACGGCGAGCTATAAATTTTTGTGCAAACACGTAAAACTCGGATAAGATCCGCGCAAGAGCCGCGCCGCCCGCTTCGTTCGGGCGGCGCGGCTCTTTTTCCCTTGGGAGTGCGGCGCGCAACGTCGGTATTGACAAAGCGAGCGTTCTGTGATAAAATTTATCACAGCAGACGAACAGCATTTCCGGGGGAAACTATGAGGAATATAGCCATCGTGGAAGACGATAACGGTGACGCGAAGTTGCTTGTGAGCTATATCGAAAGGTATGCCGCCGCTTCGGGGCAGGATTTCAAAGTGTGGCGTTTTACCAACGCCGCCGATTTCCTTGCCGACTATAAAGATATATACGCCGTCGTGTTTTTCGATATCCAGATGCCCAAAATGAACGGGATGGACGGCGCCGAGGAGCTGAGGAAGATAGACAAGACCGTGTCTATCATCTTCATCACCAACCTCGTGCAGTTTGCCCAGAAGGGGTACGAAGTCGACGCGGTCGGCTTTTTGGTCAAGCCGGTAAGTTATTACGACTTTTCGCTTAAATTCCGCAAGGCGCTCGACATCTATGTCATGAACGAAGCCCGCACGATAACCATAAAGTCGCGCGGCGGGCTGTTCAGGATATCCACCGACAAGCTGATGTATGTAGAGATAATCGCTCACCGCCTGTACTATCACCTCATCGACGGCGACATAGAGGTAACGGGGGTGCTCTCCGAGGCCGAGCGCGAACTTTCGCAATTCGGCTTTTTGCGCTGCAACAACTGCTACCTCGTAAATCCCAAATTCATAATAGGGGTGCGCGGTTCGGAGGTGCAGGTGGGCAACCGCGCCCTGCAGATAAGCCGCCCCCGCCGCGCGGCGTTTTTGGCGGGGCTGGCAAACTGGTATGCGGGGCAGGGCGAAAAGAAATGATAGGCGAAGCGGCAAACATCTATGCGATCATAATCCTCGAATTTCTGTTCGAGCTGTACGTGTTCTATGCGCTCGCCATGTTCAGGTTCGAGCGCTCGCGCCTGTTTGCGCTCAAACTCGTCGCGGGGCTGGCCGTTTCGGCGGCCGTTGGCTTCGGCGCGGCGGTGTTCTACTATTATTTCGGCGATACGGCATACGGCAGGATAGCCGTATATCTCGTGCTGTTCGCCGTCACCACCTGCCACGCCTGCCTGTGCTTTGCCGAAAACAAGCGCACCGTGCTGTTCGGCTGTTCCGTGGCGTACGCCGCGCAGAACCTTGCCTATAAGCTCTTCCTCGTGTTTTTCTGTACGGGAGAGCAGCTCCGCGTCTTCGACGGCTGGGGCGAAAATTTCTGGCTGTTCTACCGCCTCGTTTACTATTCGTTCTTCGCCGTCGCCGCGGCGGCCATATACTTTGCCGTGATACGCCGCATCATGGCGCGCGTTGCCGAGTGCGACATAAACTACCGCATGCTCGCCATATCGGTGATAGTGCTTTGCTTTACCGTAATACTCTGTTCGTTCGAGGACGTGTACTTCGCAAAGCTGAGTTCCGGGCGCGAAAACAGGTTCGAAAACTACGATATCTTTGTTTTAAGGCAGACGGGCAACCTGTTCTCCGTGGCGGCCTGCCTCATCGTGCTGCTCCTCATAGCAAAGACCCTGGTGGAGCGCTATTTGAAGCGCGAAGTGGACTATCTGCAGTACGCCGTTCGGCAGAGCGAGCGCCAGTACGAGATATCCAAAGACACCATCGACATGATAAACATAAAGTGTCACGATATAAAGTATAAAATAAACGCCGCGCTCTCGGGCGGGAACATGCCGGCCGAGGCCATAGACGACATCAAGGAGAGCGTATCCATCTACGACAGCCGCGTTTCCACGGGCAACAAGATACTCGACGTCATCCTCACGGAAAAGAGCCTGTATTGCGAGCAGAACGGCATAACTTTTTCCTGCATGGCCGACGGGGAGAGGCTCTCTTTTATGGAGAGCGGCGACCTGTATTGCCTGTTCGGCAACATCGTCGACAACGCCCTGGAGGCCGTCAAAAATGTGCCCGAAAGGGAGCGGAGGGTGATAAACATAACCGTAAAGCAAAAGAACGGCATGCTCTCCGTGCAGGAAGAGAACTATTTCGAGGGCGAGCTCACTTTTGCCGACGGCCTCCCCGAGACCACCAAGGACGACAAGGCCTATCACGGCTTCGGCACGCGCAGCATCCGCATGATAGTACACAAATACGGCGGCGCGTTCAGCGCCCGCGCGGAGGGCGGGGTATTTTATCTCAATATCGTGTTCGGTCTGCCCGATGGCGCGGAAAAAGCGGCGCAAAAAGCGTGACTGCGGCATGCCGCGGCGCCTTTAAAGAAAAAAAGTTGCAAAATAAGTAAATAATTTACAGTTCATGGAACGCCTATTGACATACGGCGTTCTTTTTTTTATAGTAAAGGCACAAACGTTGGCCGCGGCTGCGGCACTATAATCCGGCGAGGGGCGCCCCTCGTTTGCCTGCACGCAGGCAAACGCATGCGCATTCATAAAGATGAAAAAGTGTTTGGCAAAACTTATTTCCCTGTCGGCCGCCGCAGCGGTTTTTGCCTTCGCGGCGGCGCTCTGCTCGTGCGGCGACGCGCGCGGCATCCACAGCTCGGCAAAGGACCTGCCGCAGAAGTTCACGCGGGAAGAGGACAAGATTATCGACTTTGCCGCCGGTAAGACCGAAGGGTTTTACGCGTCGCACGGCTATTCCAACCGCCAGATGTTCAACTGCGAGTGGAGCAGGAACAACGCCGTCGTCCAAAACGGCGTGATGAGCATGTCGGTAACGGAGGCGGAGGGCGGCACGCAGTCGGGCTACGACTATTACGGCGCCGAATACCGCTCCGTAGAATATTTTTCTTACGGCTTTTACTCCGTGTGCATGAAGGCCGCCGACTGCCCGGGCGTCATCTCCTCCATGTTCACCTACACGGGCCGTCCCTGGGACGAGATAGACATAGAGATCCTCGGCAAGGACATGACTGAGGTGCAGTTCAATTATTACACTAACGGCAATGGCGGGCACGAATACCTGTATAAACTGCCCTTCGACGCCTCGGAAGATTTCCATGAATACGCCTTCGACTGGCAGGAAGATCGCATAACATGGTATGTGGACGGCACCGCCATATACAGGGCCACGGAGGACATCCCTTCGCACCCGCAGCAGTTCATGGCAAACGTGTGGAACTGCATCGGGCACGACGGCTGGTCGGGCAAGTTCGACGAGAACGCCCTGCCCGCTACCGCGCAATATAAATGGTTTGCCTACCGCGCGGCGTGAACCACCGAATAATTTTGCCGCATTGCGGCATATTATAAAAAAATTTTTATAGGGAGAAGTGTTTATGAGCAAAAGATTTTTTGGCAAGCTGTCGGCGTTCGTGCTGGCGGCGGCAATGGTTTCGGGCACGGCGGCCCTCGCCGCGTGCGGCCCCGCGGAAGGGAATACCGAAGGGCTCACCGACGAGCCCCTCAACGCCACTACGGTCATCGCCGACTGGTCTAAGGGAGAGATCAGCGACGACGTGTTTGCGTCCGACGGCTGGACGAACAGCAGCAAAGAGGGCGATTCGTTCAACACGTGGTGGAAAAAGGACAACATGGTCGTCTCCGACGACAAGATGGAGCTCGTTATAACTCCCAACCCCGACGGCTCCGAAGAGACGTGGAACGAGTTCTTCGGCGGCGAAATGCGCACCTACAGCTACTACGGCTACGGCGACTACGAAGTGAGGATGAAGCCCTCCAACGTGGTCGGGACGACGAGTACCTTCTTCGTGTGCACGGGCAACTACGATACCAACCCCATAACCGGCGAGCCCAATCCCTGGGACGAGATAGATATAGAGTTCCTCGGTAAAGATATCGGCGAAGATAAGAGCGAAGTACAGTTCAATTTCTTTTCCGACAGCAAGGGCGGGCACGAAAAGAAGATAACGCTTCCCTTCGACGCCTCTGCCGAGTTCCACAACTACGGCTTCCGCTGGACGGAGGACTACATCACCTGGTTCGTAGACGGCGAGCCCGTATACAGGGTGGAAAATTCCGAAAGCGACCCTCTGCCTTCGGCTGCCGGCAGGATACTCACCAACTACTGGTGCGGTACGCAGTATGCCGACGGCTGGATGGGCGAATATGAAGGCGGCGGCGAAGTCGGCCCCGAGTACGAGTGGGTAAAGACCTCCGCAGAAGTCGAGTGGGTAGACGCCAACAAGCCCGGCAACACGCCCGAAGAGCCCGTAGACCCCATGGAGCCCGTGGGCGAGGTAACCGATATAACCCTCGAGGCCGGGACGATAGAGCCCAGCGATGCCTCAAAGTACACCGTAACGGTGACTGACGGCGTTGCCGACGTGGCATATACGAGCGTGGGCGGCAGCGATTATTGCAACGTTGCCATGAAAAACATAGCCGACACCATAAACGCCAACAACGTGTTCAACGCCACCCTCGCGAACAACGGTACCGAGGACGCGCAGGTGCGCATAAACATCGCCACCACCCCCGAAGACAAAGTGGGCAACAATCAGTCGAGCAACATCAGCGCGACGATGGACAACGTGGCGGTGCGCACCGATGCCGACTGGGGCGGCTCGTTCTTCGATATCCCCGCGGGCGAAACGGTAAAGGTGCAGATAGTTTACGATCCCGGCAGGGACAACGTGTCGGTAGAGTTCATGATAGACTCTTCGCGCAACGATTCCACCGTGCGCGGCGGCAGCATCGCCATAAGCGAAGTTTCCTTCTTTACGGCGGCCGTGGGCGACGATGAGCCCGACGAGCCCGTTATAGTGGGCGAAAAGACGGCAATAGACCTCAGCACCGTAACGGTAGAGGGCAACATCGCTGCCAACGGCGGTCCCTTCACGACTACGGTCGACGAAAACAAGGCCCTCAACGTCACCTATACCGAGGCAAAGGACAATTCCTATTTAAACGTAAACCTCACGCAGGGGGTCATCGGGGTCGCTCAGCAGTGCAACGTTTTAACGGTAAAAGTTACTAATAACGGCACCGAAACGGTAAATCTCCGCATCGACGTCATGACCGATACCAAAACCAACAATACGAACGCGTGCAACATTTCGGCAACGCAGGACGGCGCCGACGTGCGCACCGATACCGACTGGGGCGGTTCCTTCTTCACCGTAGAGGCGGGCAAGACCATAACCGTTCAGATAATATACGGCAACGCCAACACTCTCACGGGCGTTCAGTTCCTTATCGATACGTTTATGGGTACCGATACCACCCACGCGGGCGACATAACCATAAGCGGACTGGAATTTGCCAAAGCCGAATAATCAGGCGACAGAATAGGCATAATCAAGCGATAGAATCAGCGGCTGCCGCGCCCGCGGTCTGCGGGCGCGGCAGGTAAACATCTTTGCCGCGTGTGCGGCACAATATTATTTAAAAGGGAAAATTAGATGAAAAAGAGTAAAAAATTGGGGATAATCATAATATCCGTCGCCATCGCCGTGATATGTGTGTTCACCTTCTTTCTTAACTTCCTGTCGTTGAACAAGTTCGACAACATCTTCGAGCAGGCCATCGGCAAAACGGCCGACGGCACCCGCGGCGAAACGTACGGCGCGGACACCGAATATTACAAGAGCGACTATGACAGTGCCTCCGAACTCTATGAGTACGAAGAGGCAATGGTGG
>CALVQA010000069.1 GCA_944354725.1 uncultured Clostridia bacterium | reverse complement strand
GGAAGGCGAGTTTGCCCGGCACTATGGCCGTTATCGCGTTGCTGTGCCCCGCGAGCACGCCGTATTGCCCGTCGACCGCGGGCACGACGAGGCTTTCGCACTCGCCCTCGTAAAAAGTACGGTTGGCGCTAAGCAGGTGAACTTTAAACGTTTTCATGATCTCCTCTTGCCGGCAGATGCGTTCGCCGCGGCATATGTGCCGCCCGATGCACGGAAAAACCCGACGCGGGCCGCCCGCCGTGAAGGCGGCCGAGGCGCGGACACGCGCCGCCTCACCCCTTCATCTGCTCGGCTTTCTTTTTTACGTCGTCTATGGTGCCCACGTTATAGAAGGCGGCCTCGGGATATTCGTCCATTTCGCCGTCTATTATGGCCTTGAAGCCGCGCACCGTCTCCTCCATGGGCACATACACGCCCTTCATGCCCGTGAACTTTTCGGCGACGTGGAAGGGCTGCGACAAAAACCTCTGTATCCTGCGCGCGCGGTGCACCGTGCGCTTGTCTTCGTCGCCGAGCTCGTCCATGCCGAGTATGGCGATTATATCCTGCAATTCGTTATACTTTTCGAGCGTCTCCTGCACCTTGCGCGCCGTTCGATAGTGCTCCTCCCCGACGATGTCGGGCTCGAGTATGCGCGAGGAAGATTCGAGGGGGTCGACGGCGGGATATATGCCCTGCTCCACTATCTTTCGGCTGAGCACCGTGGTCGCGTCGAGGTGGGCGAAGGTCGTGGCGGGAGCGGGGTCGGTGAGGTCGTCGGCGGGCACGTATACGGCCTGCACCGACGTGACGGAGCCGTTGCCCGTGGAGGCTATGCGCTCCTGCAATTCGCCCATTTCGTTGGCGAGGGTGGGCTGGTAGCCCACAGCGGAGGGCATGCGCCCGAGCAGGGTAGACACCTCGCTGCCCGCCTGCACGAAGCGGAAGATGTTGTCTATGAACAAAAGCACGTCTTTGCGCTCTCTGTCGCGGAAATATTCGGCCATGGTAAGCCCCGTGAGCGCGACGCGCATGCGCACGCCGGGGGCCTCGTTCATCTGCCCGAAGACGAGCGCCGTTTTATCGGCAACGCCGCTCGCGTTCATCTCGCGCCACAGATCGTTGCCCTCGCGCGAGCGTTCGCCCACGCCCGTGAATATGGAATAGCCGCCGTGCTCCATGGCGACGTTGTGGATGAGCTCCTGTATGAGCACCGTTTTGCCCACGCCCGCGCCGCCGAACAGGCCTATCTTGCCGCCCTTGGCGTACGGCTCCATGAGGTCGACGACCTTTATGCCCGTTTCGAGCACCTCGGCAACGGGGCTCTGCTCGGAAAAAGAGGGCGCCTTGCGGTGTATGGGCCACTTTTCGGCATCCGAAGGGGCTGGCTTGCCGTCGATGGGCTCGCCCAAAACGTTGAACATGCGCCCGAGCGTGCACTCGCCCACCGGAACGTTTATCACGTCGCCCGTGGCCGTCACCTCCGCGCCGCGCGCAAGCCCTTCGCACGCGCCCAGCATTATGCAGCGCACGAGATCGCTGCCGATGTGGCGGGCGACCTCCATGACCGACTTTTTGCCGTTGTTTTCGGCATAGAGCGCGTCCTTTATTTTGGGCAGGCCGTCCTCGAAACGGACGTCGACTACCGGTCCGGAGATATGCACTATCCTGCCTTTATTCATCGAAATGCCCTCCCTCGCTGTTCTGCTGCGCTCGCGCGCCGGCGGCGACCTCGGTTATCTGCTGAGTGATGGCCGCCTGCCTCATCCTGTTATACTGCACCGAGAGCTCGCCCATGAGCTTTTCGGCGTTGTCGTTGGCGGCCTTCATGGCCGACATGCGGGCGTGCTGCTCGCTGCAAAAACTGTCTACGAGAGCGCTGTATATGAAGCCCGCTATATAGCTCTGCATGATGTTGTCGAGCACCACCTCCGCCGAGGGGGAATACTCGAACGGTTCGCGCACCGGCTCCTCCACCGTGGCGGTGACGAATTCCTTGCGGTGGAAGGGCAGCACCCTCGTCAAAACGGCGTCGTCCGACATGCCGTGCATATCGGTATACGCCACATATATCTTGGTAAAGGCGCCCCTCTCGTAGTCGCCCAGAAGCACGCCGCATATCTGCCGCGCGCGGTACATGGAGGGATTTTGCGCTGTATACAAAAAACTCTTTTCTATGGCTATGCCGCGCTGCTGCAGCACGTGCCGGCCGTACTCACCCACGACGTACCACTTTATCTCGCAGCCGCTCTCTTTGAGTTCGAGCGCCTTTTTTATCACGTTGTAGTTATATGAGCCCGAAAGGCCCTTGTCGCCCGTTATGAGCAGGCAGGCATACGCCCCGCCCAGCTTTTCTTTTACGTTCACGGGGTAAAAATAACGGCTCTCCGCGGGCATCTCGCCCTGGCGGAATATGCGCTTTATCTCCACCCGCAGCGCCTCGAAATAGGGGCGCGTCCTGTCGAGCGCGGCCTTGGCCTTCTGCATTTTTGCAGAGGATATCAGATACATGGCGCCCGTTATCTTGCGCGTCTGCTTTATGCTATTTATCCTCTTTTTTATTCCCTGTATGTTAGGCATATGCCCCCCGTAATGTCGCAGCAGGGCGCGGAAAGCGCCCGCTCATCTGCCGCGGACGAACCTTTCGGCGAACTCGCCCGCGCTCTTTGCCATCCTCTGCTTGAGCTCTTCGGAGAGCTTTTCGCCCCGCTTTGCCGCTTCGCAGAGCTCGGGCTCGGCCTCGTCGAAATATTCGAGCAGTTTTTCTTTGAACAGGGGGATATCTTCGGGCGATATCCGCTCCATGCCCCCGCCGAGCGCCGCGGCGAGCAGTATCACCTGGCGGTACATCTCCACGGGCTGCGCCTGAGGCTGGCGGAGCAGCATCATGAGGTTTTTGCCGAACGCGAGCAGCTTTGCCGTAGATTCGTCGAGGTCGGAGGAGAACTGCATGAACACCTCCATCTCCCTGTACTGCGCGAGGTTGAGGCGCAGAGGCCCCGCGACCGACTTCATCGCCCCGGTCTGCGCGTCGCCGCCCACTCGCGAGACGGATATGCCCACGTTCACCGCGGGGCGCTGGCCCGAAAAGAAGAGATCGCCCGCAAGGAATATCTGCCCGTCGGTTATGGAGATGATGTTGGTGGGTATATATGCCGAAATATCGCCTGCCTGCGTCTCAACTATCGGCAGGGCCGTCATGCTGCCGCCGCCCCTCTCGTCCGAAAGGTGCGCGGCGCGCTCCAGAAGGCGGGAATGCAGATAGAACACGTCGCCCGGATAGGCCTCGCGGCCGGGCGACCTGCCGAGCAGCAGCGAAAGGGCGCGGTACGCCACGGCGTGCTTGGAGAGGTCGTCGTAGACGATGAGCACGTCCTTGCCCGCGTTCATGAAATATTCCGCCATCGCGCAGCCCGAATAGGGCGCTATATATTGCAGCGAGGCGCTGTCGCTCGCAAAGGAGCCGACTATCACGGTGTATGCCATGGCGCCCTTTTTTTTGAGCATGTCGGCAAGGCGCGCCACCGAGCTCGCCTTCTGCCCTATGGCGACGTATATGCACACGACGTCCTTGCCCTTCTGGTTGAGGATGGCGTCGGTGGCGATGGCCGTTTTGCCCGTCTGCCTGTCGCCTATTATCAGTTCGCGCTGGCCCCTGCCTATGGGGAACATCGAATCGATGGCGAGTATGCCCGTTTCGAGCGGCCTGTTTACGGGCTGCCTGTCGATTATTCCGGGCGCGGCGGCCTCCACCGGCATGTATGCCTCGGCCTCTATGGCGCCCTCGCCGTCGATGGGCGCGCCGAGCGCGTCGACCACCCTTCCTATGAGCCCGCTGCCCGCGGGGACGCCCGCGGTCTTGCAGGTGCGGTAAACCGCGCTGCCCTCTTCTATCTCCCTGTCGTCGCCGAAGAGTATTATGCCGCATCCGCCCTCGCCGAGCTCCTGCACCATTCCCTTTATGCCGCTTTC
>CALVQA010000068.1 GCA_944354725.1 uncultured Clostridia bacterium | reverse complement strand
TCGGCGAGCGTTTCGCTGTGCTCCATGGCGGCGAGTATCTCCCTGCCGGAGAGCTGCTGCCACGGCGTGGTGACGAGGGTGGCCTTGGTGTTGTGCTCGCGCACGAGCGCGACGGCGTTTTTAAGTTTTTCTTCGCCCGAAATGTCGGCATGGGTGAATATTATGCAGTTTGCCGTCTCTATCTGGTCGTTGAAAAATTCGCCGAAGTTCTTCATGTACATCCTGCACTTGGCGGCGTCGACTATGGCGGTGTAGGTGTTTATTTTGCAATCTTTGAGCTCCGCGCTGTACACGGCGCGGATGACGTCGGAGAGCTTGCCCACGCCCGAGGGCTCTATGAGTATCCTGTCGGGCGAGTATTCCGCGCACACCTTTTTGAGCGCCTTTGCGAAGTCGCCGACGAGCGAGCAGCATATGCAGCCGGAGTTCAGCTCGTTTATCTTTATCCCGGCGTCGGCCAAAAAGCCGCCGTCGATGCCTATGTCGCCGAACTCGTTCTCTATGAGCACGAGCTTTTCGCCGGCATACGCCTCTTTGATGAGTTTTTTGATGAGCGTGGTCTTGCCCGCGCCGAGAAATCCCGAAAAAATATCTATTTTTGTCATGACACAGCCTTCCCGAAAAAATTTTTCTACCCTTATTATATAACCGCGTTTTGCAAAAAGCAAACCGCGGGAGCCGTTTTATTTTGACGGCGCGGGCGGCCGCCCGCGCCGTATCCTGCCCTTCCGCCCCTTAAAACCGCCCGCATACCGATGCCGACGCGCGCGTTTTCAGCACGCGCGGATCGCGCAGAACAATAAATTGCCCCGCATATATGCCGCAAACAACGGGATATCGCAAAACGCTTGCCGCGGGGCGTGCGCCCCGCGGCAAGCGTTTTTGCACGTTTAATCATTTGCCGGGTTTATCGTAGCGCAGTTTGCGGAACGTACCGTCCTCTTTATGTATCATGATGCTCGCCTCCTGGCTCTGGGCGAGCGCCTTGGCGTAGTCTATCGCCTGCATCTGGGTATCGAACAGCTTTATCGCCTTTTTGCCCTTGTTGAACTTTATCTGCCACTTGCCGTCGGACATGCGCTTGGTTATGTGATACACCTTGGGGCCGGAGCTTCTCGCCGTTTCGGCGGGCCTTTCGGCATCGCCGCGCGCCGCGGCGGCAGGCTCGTCCTCCTTCCCGTCGGGTCCTGCGGGTGCGGCGGCCTCTTCCTCGCCCTCGGGCGCGGCGTCTTCCCCGTCGTCGGGGGCGGACCGCAAGCCGCCTTCGCCGAGATCCGGCTCCCCGTCAAGCTGCCGCTCTTCCGCCTTTTTAGCGCGCGCGATCTTGATCAAAACGACTGCCGCCACTATCACGACGACGGCGACCACGGCAATTACTATCCACGCCCACACGGGCAGCCCGCCCGCGTCTGCGCCCAAACTCGTCGTGGGATTGTTCATCGCATAATTCCTCCTCAAATCTATTCGGGCATGCTTCCCGTATAAAAATTATAGCAGATGGCGCCGTTTTGTCAAGCGGCCGCCCAAAAAAAAGACGGTCGTCAACGCGCAAAACCGCCCGAAAGCGCGCGAATGTTTGCATTTTCCGCCCGCAGAGGGGCGAAGAGCATGGCAAAGGCGCGCGGGACGGGCCCGCGCGCCTGACAACACAAGTCATTTATTTATTATTGCCTGCATGACGTTTTCGGGAGCGAGCTCGAAGCGCTCGAACGTTTCGATGAACTTGCCCCTGCCCTGCGTGAGGGAGCGCAGCGACGTGGCGTAGGTGAGCAGCTCGGCCTTGGGAGCCTCCGCCGTTATCACCTGCATGTCGTCCTGGGCGTCCATGCCGATTATCCTGCCGCGGCGCTTGTTGAGGTCGCCCAAAACGTCGCCGAGGTACTGCTCGGGCACGCCTATCCTGAGTTTGGAATAGGGCTCCAAAATGGCGGGCTTGGCCGCCTTCATGCCCTCTTTGAAAGCTATTTCGGCCGCCGCCTTGAAGGCGGCTTCGGAACTGTCGACCTCGTGATAGCTGCCGTCGGTGAGCACCGCCCTCATGCGTATCACGGGATATCCCGCGAGCACGCCGTGCGGCAGGCACTCCAAAAGGCCCTTCTCCACCGCGGGTATATACTGCTTGGGCACCGAACCGCCCACTACCTCTTCGGCGAATTCAAAGTCTTTGTCGGTGGGTTCGAAGCGGATCTTGCAGTGGCCGTACTGGCCGTGCCCGCCCGACTGTTTTTTATACTTGCCCTCTGCAAGCGCCGTGCCGAGGATGGTCTCTTTATAGTTTATCTGCGGGGTGCGCAGGTCTGCGTCGGCGCCGAATTTCGCCTTGAGCTTTTTGTTGATTATGTCGAGGTGCACCTCGCCCTGGCCGCCTATGAGCGTTTCGCCCGTGTCGGCTATCTTGCGCACGGCAAACGATTTGTCCTCCTCCTCGAGGCGGGCAAGGCCGGAGAAAACTTTGTCTTCCGTGCCCTTGACCTTGGCATATACCGCCATGAACAGCACGGGACGGGGGAAGAGTATCGGGTCGAACTTTACGGGCGCGGATTCGTCGCACAGCGTGTCGCCCGTGTTGGTGTTGGCAAGTTTCGACACGGCGCCGATGTCGCCCGCGGCCAGCTCGGAGACGGGCTCCTGCTTTTTGCCCTTTAAGAGGTATATGGCGTTTATGCGCTCGGTCTGCCCGGTCGCGGAGTTGAGCACGGTGGTGCCCGTTCTGAGCACGCCGCGGCACACCCTGAGGTAGTTCATCTTGCCCACGAAGGAATCTACCGCCGTTTTGAACACCTGGGCCGCGAACGGCTGCGCGTCGTCGCATTCGATGTCAACGAGCTCGTCCGTCTTGAGGTCGGTGGCGAGCAGGTCGCCGCGCTCGGACGCGTCGGGCATGTATTTGACTATCTCGTTCATGAGGTTTATGACGCCGCGGTTGTTGAGCGCGCTGCCCGCCATAACGGGCACGGTGTTTATGTTCTGGATGCCCTTGCGTATGCCGTGGATAATCTCGTCGCGCTCGAGCGAGCCCGTTTCGAAGTATTTTTCGAGCAGCACGTCGTCGTTTTCGGCGGCGGTCTCCGTGAGGGAGAGCTGCATGGCGGCAAGCTCCTCGCGCTTGTCGTCGGGGATGGGTATCTCCTCGGGGCCCACGCCCGTGAAGTGGTAGGCACGCTCGGTGAGGGCGTTCACGAAGCCCACCATCTTGTTGCCCTCCATTATGGGTATCTGTATGGGCGCTATCTTGCCGTGGAACTTCTCTTCCAGCGCGGCCACGGTGCCGTTGTAGTCGGCATTGTCTTTGTCCATGCCGTTTATAAAGATCACCATGGGCTTTTTGGCCTTGAGGCAGGCGTTTATCGCCTTTTCTGCGCCCACGGTAACGGTGCCGCCCGCGCCCATCACGACGAGCGCGCCGCCGCACGCGCGCATGGCTTCGTTGAATTCGCCCTCGAAGTCGTAAAACCCGGGGACGTCGATGAGGTTGAGTTTGTTTTCGCGCCAGATGGTGTAGCTGACGGACAGGGAAACCGACATCTTGCGCGCTATTTCTTCGCTGTCGAAGTCGGATACGGTGGTGCCGTTATCTACGCGCCCCATGCGGTCGATGGAGCGGCCGTTGAAAAGCATGGCCTCGCAGAGAGTGGTCTTGCCCTCGCCGCTGTGGCCGATGATCGCGATGTTGTGGATCTTTTTAGGTGTGATGCTCATAATTTAAGTCCCTTATCATAGATTTGCGCCCGCTTTGCGCGGGAAAACGCGCATTTCAAGCTGCATACAAATCAATTATACAGCATGTTCCGCAAAAAATCAATACCCAATTTTCCGCGCGGGGCGCAAAACGCCGATTGCCCCGCACATATGTGCCGTTCACCGCCGAAAATTCCTGCCGCGGCCGCGGGCTGCGCGGCGGCGCGAAAAGGGCGGCGCGGGCAATTTTGCCCGCGCCGCCCGGTAAACGGCTATTTGGTCCTGTGCCCGCCGCGGAGGTATGCGCGGCGTATCTTCAGTTTTGTAACGGCCCGCGCGAGCTGGGCCTGCGCCGAATAATATTGCTGCCTGCCGAGCTTTTGCAGCAGCGCCTCCCTCGCGTCGGCGGCCTCGCGCTCGGCGCGTTCCTCGTCTATCTCCTCGGGACGGAGGATGGACTCCGCGAGCACGAGCACGTCGTTGTCCTCTATCTTCATTATGCCCGACGACACGGCGGCCTCCTGCACGTCGCCGCCCGGGGCGCGGAAGGCGAGTTTGCCCGGCACTATGGCCGTTATCGCGTTGCTGTGCCCCGCGAGCACGCCGTATTGCCCGTCGACAGCGGGCACGACCAGGCTTTCGCACTCGCCCTCGTAAAAAGTGCGGTTGGCGCTGAGCAGGTGAACTTTAAACGTTTTCATGATCTCCTCTTGCCGGCAGATGCGTCCGCCGCGGCATATGTGCCGCCCGATGCGCGGAAAAACCCGACGCGCGGCGCTCCCTGCGGGAAGGCGGACGCGGCGCGGGCACGCGCCGCCTCACCCCTTCATCTGCGCGGCTTTCTTTTTTACGTCGTCTATGGTGCCCACGTTATAGAAGGCGGCCTCGGGATATTCGTCC
>CALVQA010000067.1 GCA_944354725.1 uncultured Clostridia bacterium | reverse complement strand
GTGAACGACGAAACCGTCGCCGCGCTCAGGGCTTTAGGCGTAAAGTATGCGCGCACCACCGTGTCGACACGCTCCTTCGCGTTGCCGACCGACTGGATGCGTCTCGGCCCCACCTGCCACCACAACGACCCGGAGCTCGAGGCGTTGGCGACCGCGTTCATAACGCGCAAGCCCTCCGACGAATTTAAAAACCGCGAGCCTTGGCTGTTCTATATATGGGGGCACTCCTACGAGTTCGACGACAACGGCAACTGGGACGTCGTCGAAAATCTGTGCGGGGAGCTCTCATGCGCGCGGGGCGTGTGGGCGGCCACAAACGGCGACATATTCGACTATGTGAAGTGTTACGAGAGCCTGGTGTATTCTCTCGACGGCGAGAGGGCGTTCAACCCCTCGCACCGCCCCGTATGGCTGGAGATACGCGGCAAAGTTTATAAAATAGAAAGCGGGCACGCAGTGCTCTTCGAAAGGCAGTGACCATAGCGCCCTGCCGCCTTCGGGCGGCAGGGCGGCATAATTTTCGGCGTTTTTTAAAAAACACCTTGAAAACCGGCAAAAAAAATGGTATCATATGGTGGCGGCGCAGTTTTATGCCGCCAAGGGGGAATGTAATATGATATTGGATCTGTTCAGTCTTAAGGGAAAGGTGGCTATAGTCACCGGCAGCAACACCGGCCTCGGGCAGGGCATCAGCCGCGCCTTCGTAGAGGCGGGCGCAAAGGTGGCGGGCGTATCCCGCCGTCCCAGCACCGAAACAAAGGAGATGCTCGGCGACGGGTTCCACAACGTGATCGCCGACCTCGGTTCGTGCGAGGTAATACCGCGCGTTTTGGACGAAACGCTCGAAAAGTTCGGCAGGATAGATATCCTCGTCAACAACGCGGGCATAATCAAGAGGCAGGACTCCATAGAGTTCTCCGAAGAAAATTGGGATACCGTTATGGCCGTCAACTTAAAAACGGTGTTCTTCCTGTCGCAGGCGGCGGCAAAGCAGTTCATAAAGCAGAACAGCGGCGGCAAAATAATAAACATAGCCTCCATGCTCTCCTATCAGGGCGGCATAAGGGTGCCTTCGTACACGGCGTCGAAGTCGGCGGTGCGCGGCATCACCATGACGCTCTCCAACGAGTGGGCAAAGTACGGCATAAACGTAAACGCCATCGCGCCCGGCTATATGGCGACCAACAACACAAGTCAGCTCAGGCAGGACGAAGAGCGCTCGGCCGATATCCTCGCGCGCATCCCCGCGGGGCGCTGGGGCACGCCCGCCGATCTCGAGGGCGCCGCCGTGTTCCTCGCTTCCGCTGCGTCCGACTATGTGAACGGCTTCACGCTCGCCGTCGACGGCGGCTGGCTGGGCAGGTGACGCGCGTATAAAATTCGATAAGAACGGTATTCGCCGCCCGCCGCGCACTGCGCGGCGGGCGGCGATGTTATGCCGCATTTGTTCGGTCCGAACATTTTTATGTTTTTTGCCCTGTGCTTGACTTATATTTTTTGCGTACTATGATGTATCAAAAATATATGTAAAGGAAGGTCGATGATTATGGTAAGATCCGGCAAAAGATGTGCTTTGTTTTTGCATGTATGGCCGTATGCAGGGGGAGATAGCAGTATACATATCACCACTTTTACGAGTTGCGTGAACCTCGGCAGCATAAACACCAAATACTATGGCATCGGAGGAATAGGCGGAGAGGCATATGAAGGCGATATCTATGCAAAGCCGACCACGCATACTTATGACTGAGGAACGAGGTAACGCCATATGCTCAAAATGTTAAAAGCCGATTTTTATAGAATAATAAAATCGAAAATGCTTTTGATTTTATTCATCGTCAACCTCTGCCTCGTTTTTTCGTGGCACCTCTTGTTTCCCGATCATTACTCGGAATATTATGGCAGCCTGTATAGGACGATGTATTCGCAGACGAACATGCAGATATGGATATGGATATTTATAGTGCCCTTTGCGGCGAAAGATCTTTCGTCGAAATATTTTAAAAATCTCTGCCCTTCGTATTCGCAGGCCGACAGGTTGTTTTATATACTTTCGAAGCTGATATACATATTTGCTTTCTGCCTGTTATACGCGCTTGCCCGGCTCGCCGTAAATGCCGTTATAGGCTATGCGTACAACCGGGATAATTTTGTTATATACGACCCGGAACGGGATGATTTTACAGTAGGCCGGTTTTATTTGATGTATGCGGCGTATACGTTGAACGGTGTGGCGGCGGGGACGCTTACGCTCTTTTTGTGCAACCTCTTCGGCCGCGAATATGTCGTGCTGGCAGTATTGTTGGCGTATATGTATTTTTTCAGCACGGCGTTCTACGGCATAATAAACGACATCGTGCAAAATGCGTTCGATCCGGATTTCGAAATAGAGTTTTACACCGTATACGGGCAAGGCCGGATGAGCGGACAGAGTATGGAAGACGAAAAATATCTCACTATGTTGTTTGTGTCGCTCGGGTATACGGCGCTGTTCACGCTTTTGAGCTGGCTGGCATTCCGAAGGAGGAGCTGCTGATATGGAACTTATATCTGCCAAGGGGCTTTGTAAAAGTTACAGGCGCAAGCAGGTGCTCTTCGGCATAAATTTCAGCGTGCAGAGCGGGGAGATCTACGGCCTGGTCGGCAACAACGGCGCGGGCAAGACGACGCTTTTAAAGCTGCTGTGCAACATGCTGCGCCCAACTGCCGGCACTGTCACGGTGAATGCCGGGCAGTTCAGGTCTAAGGTGCGCATAGGCGCCCTTATAGAGCGCCCTGCCTATTACTTCGACATGACCGCCTATCAGAACATAGAGGCAAAGGCGCTGGCGCTCGGGGTGAAGTATTCGAGCGACGACATATTCGGCCTTCTCCGCCTCGTCGGCCTGCACGATACGGGCAAAAAAGACGTGCGCGCCTTTTCGATGGGAATGAAGCAGCGCCTGGGCATAGCGCTCGCTCTGGTGGGCGAGCCCGACGTGCTTCTGCTCGACGAACCGATAAACGGGCTCGACCCGCAGGGCATACTCGAGGTGAGGAACGCGCTCATGAATATCCATTCCGAGCGCGACGTCGCCATGGTAATATCCAGCCATATCCTCGACGAGCTCGCCAAGACCGCCACGCGCTTCTGCGTTCTTAACGACGGCATGATAATAAAGGACTGCACCAAGGAGCAGTTCCTTGCCGAGTGCGGCGACATGGCGATAGACGAATACTATATAAAGCTGATAAGCGGAAGCGCAAAATAAAACCGATGTTTCGGCGCCGCCCGCCGCGCACGCACTGCGCGGCGGGCGTTTTTCGTGTCCGCGGACACGGCCGCCGCAGGCGGCCGTATCATGTCTTAAAAATGTATCGATATATCCGTTTTGTATATTTACTTATGCGCGCGCGCAAACTATAATGTTTATGTGTGAATTTAAGCCGTGCCGCCGCGGCGGACATGCCCGCGGGCGGCGCGCAAAGGGAGATGTTTATGACTGAAAACGTAAAAGCAAAGCTCGACGAAGTGGTGGAACGGTTTACCGATATCGGTATAATCCCCGTCATCAAGCTCGACAATGTCGACAATGCCGAAAAACTGGCAAAGGCCCTGCGCGACGGCGGGATAAACGCCGCCGAAGTGACCTTCCGCGCCAAGGGCGCCGACGAGGTCATCGCGCGCATGGTAAAGGCCTATCCCGACATGATGGTGGGCGCAGGCACCGTCCTCACCTGCGAACAGGCCGACGCGGCATACGCCGCGGGCGCAAAATTCTGCGTAGCGCCCGGCCTCAACCCCAAGGTGGTGGGGCATTGCCTCGAAAAAGGCATACCATTCGCGCCCGGCCTCTCCTCCGCAAGCGAGATAGAGCAGGCCATGGAGTTCGGGCTGGACTTCGTTAAGTTCTTCCCCGCCGAACAGGCGGGCGGCCTTGCGTATATAAAGAGCGTGTGCGGTCCCTACCGCAACATGCGCTTCATGCCCACGGGCGGCGTTACGGCAGAAAATTTAAACACATACCTTTCTTTCAACAAAATAGTATGCTGCGGCGGAAGCTGGATAGTGCCCGCCAAGGCGCTCGCGGAGGAAAACTGGGACGAGATAACCGGGCTCTGCCGCGAGGCGATAGACAAGATGCTCGGCTTCGAGATGGTGCACGTCGGCCTCAACTGCGCCGACGCGGAGGAGGCGGAGGCCGTTGCCGACAAGTTCGAATCGGCGTTCGGCTTCAAAAAGAAGGTGGGCAACAGCTCGGTGTTCGCCTCCACGTACATGGAGATGATGAAGTCGCCCTTCCGCGGCGACAACGGACACATAGCCGTGGCCACCAACTCCGTAAGGCGCGCCGTATATCAGCTCAAACAGCGCGGCTTCGAGGCGGACGAGAGTTCGTTCAAATACGATAAGGCCACCGGCGAGATGAACGTGGCATACCTTAAAGATCAGTTCGGCGGGTTTGCCGTGCACCTTGTAAAGAGAAAATAAACGCCGCTTGCCCTCGCACATGCGTTGCGGAAATTTTGCTTCCGTGGACCGTTTGCGGGCGCGTACAACAGAGATCTCGCAAATTATGCGCGCGTCAGCGCGAAAATTTCGTAAAAATCATATTTTTAAGGAGAAAACATTTTTTATGAAAAAAATCGTAACCATGGGCGAAATAATGCTTCGCCTCTCTACCCCCAACAACGAAAAGTTTATCCAGGCCGACGAGTTCGACATCAACTACGGCGGCGGCGAAGCCAACGTTGCGGTGTCGTGCGCCAATTACGGCCACAACGCCGAATTCGTTACCGCCCTTCCCGCCAACGAACTCGGCGACTGCGCAATCGCCGCGCTCAGGAAGTACGGCGTGGAGACAAAGCATATAGCCCGCTGCGGCGAAAGGCTGGGCATCTACTATCTGGAGACGGGTTCGGCGATGAGGCCCTCCAAAGTCGTTTACGACAGGGCCCATTCCTCCATAACCACGGCCACCGCCGCCGATTTCGATTTCGACGAGATATTCAAAGACGCCGACTGGTTCCACTTCACGGGCATAACTCCCGCCGTGTCGGACAGCGCCGCCGTCCTCACCGAAGAGGCGCTCAAGGCAGCCAAAAAGCACGGCGTGACCGTTTCGGTAGACCTCAACTTCCGTAAAAAGCTGTGGTCGAGCGAAAAGGCGCAGAAGATAATGACGGGGCTCATGAAGTACGTCGACGTGTGCATCGGCAACGAAGAGGACGCCGAGCTCGTCCTCGGCTTCAAGCCCGCCTCTACCGACGTGACTTCGGGCAAGCTCAACCTCGAAGGCTACAAGTCGATATTCGAGCAGATGGTGGCGAAATTCAACTTCAAATATGCCGTTTCCTCGCTGCGCGTAAGCCACTCCGCGTCGGATAACGGCTGGTCGGCGTGCATATACGACGGCGCCACGGGCGAATTCTATCACTCCAGGGAATACAGGATCGCTCCCATAGTAGACCGCGTCGGCGGCGGCGACAGCTTTGCCGGCGGCGTGATATGCGGCTTCCTCGACGGCAAGGACTTCAAGTCCGCGCTTGAGTTCGGCGTTGCCGCGTCGGCCCTCAAACACACCATCCCCGGCGACTTCAACCTCGTATCGAGGAAGGAAGTGGAGGCCCTCGCCGGCGGCGACGGCAGCGGCCGCGTTCAGAGATAATGAAGATAGCTTTCCGCACCCACGACCTCGGCGTAAGGGGGGTGGGGCCCGCCGTAAAAAAATGCGCCGACTGCGGCATACAGGCGGTGCAGCTCGTGGCGTATAAGTTCATGGACGAACTGAAATATGCGCCCGGGCAGCTCAACGAAGAGAATTCGGCCGCCATAGGCGCCGCCCTCGCGGGGGCGGGCATAGACGTGGCGCTCATAGGCGCGTACTTCAATCCCGTCCACTCCGATCCCGCAAAGGTAAAAAACGGCAAGGCGGTTTTCGGGGAATACCTTAAATACTGCAAAAACCTGGGCTGCGACATTGTCGGCTCCGAAACGGGCTCTTACAACGACGACAAGTGGACGTACAATCCCCTCAACCGCACGCCCGAGGCCTTCGCGCGGGTGACCGACACCTTCGGCGAGCTCGCCGCATATGCGCACGGCCTGGGCGTGAACATAGGCATGGAGGGCGCCGCGGGGCACTGCTGCTTCGACGTAAAAACGCTCAAACGCGCCGTGGACGCGATAGGCATGCCCAACGTGCAGGTGATATTCGATATCTACAACTACCTCGACGCGTCCAATCACGAGCGCTACCTCGAGATATTGGACGAAGGGCTGGAGGCGTTCGCGGGCAAGATACGCGTGTTCCACATCAAGGACTATGTGTTCGAAGACGGCAAGGTAAGGCAGGTCCCTCCGGGCACCGGGCTCTTCGATTTCGGCGCCGTCCTCTCCCGCATAAAGGCGTACGATAAAAACGCATATCTGGTGCTCGAAGGCACCACGGGCGAAAACATCGCGCCCTGCATCGGGTTCATAAGAGAAAAATGGGAGCAGGCGTGAACGCTCTTTAAAACCAAATGAACAAGGAGTATTTATGAAATTTGACGTTCGTTATGCAAATCATCCCGACGATTCCAAGCGGTACGATACCGAGGAACTCAGGAAAAAATATCTTATAGAAGAGCTCTTCGCCGAAGACGACATCCTCCTCACCTATTCCCATCAGGACAGGATAATCGCCGGCGGCGCCATGCCCGTCAAAAAGCAGCTTTCGCTCGGCACGTTCAAAGAGCTTGCCACCAACTATTTCCTCGAAAGGAGGGAGATGGGCGTCATAAACATAGGCGGCCCCGGCAAGATCGTCCTCGACGGCAGGCAGTACGATATCGGCTTCAAAGAGGGCATATATATAGGCATGGGCACGAAGGAGGTCACTTTCGCCTCCTCCGACGCGGGCAACCCCGCCAAGTTCTATATAAATTCCTGCCCCGCGCACAAGACGTATCCCACCGTTAAAATAACCAAGCCGGCGGAAGGCGTCCCCGCGCCCGAGGGCACGGCGTACTGCGTCCAGCGTCACCTCGGCACCGAGGCGGGCATGAACAAGCGCACCATAAACCAGTTCATAATAGGCGACGTGTGCAAGAGTTGCCAGCTCTCCATGGGCATGACCGAGCTTGCCGTAGGCAGCTCGTGGAACACCCTTCCCTGCCACACGCACGAGAGGCGCATGGAAGTTTACATGTACTTCGAACTGCCCGAAACGGAGGCGGTGTTCCACCTCATGGGCACCCCCCGCGAGACCCGCCATATAGTAATGCACAACGAGCAGGCGGTCATCTCTCCCAGCTGGTCCATCCACACCGGCGTGGGCACGATGAACTACACGTTCATCTGGGGCATGTGCGGCGAAAACCAGACCTACGACGATATGGACAATATCGCCACCAAAGATCTGAGGTAAAGCTGCGGCTTCGCCCGTCCATTCCGGCCGGGCGGGGCATATGTTTCACGGAGGACGCTCCTTCGTGGGACCGACATAAGATCGATGCCGCGGAGCGGCGCGGCTCACGGCAAAAAGCCGTTCCGCGGCATGAATAAATTTCACCGGTGAAGGACTTTCGCGCGGCGAAAAGTTTTTCGGCGGACATATTTTGTATAGGGGAAAAGGAAAATGTCACATCTCATCTTAAAAGACGTAAACAAAGTGTATCCGAACGGCTTCCACGCCGTGCACGACTTCAACCTCGAGATAAACGACGGCGAATTCATCTGCCTCGTGGGCTCCTCGGGCTGCGGCAAGTCGACCACGCTGCGCATGATAGCCGGCCTCGAGGAGATCTCCTCGGGCGAGTTCTACATCGACGGCAAGCTCGCCAATCAGATGTCGTCGAGGGAGAGGGGGATAGCGATGGTGTTCCAGTCGTACGCGCTCTATCCTCACCTCACCGTGTACGAAAACCTTGCGTTCGGCCTCATGCTCGAGGGCATCGACGCCGACATAATCGAAGAAAAGGTGCAGGCGACCGCCAAGATACTCGGCCTTACCGACTATCTCGAAAGGTTCCCCCGCCAGCTCTCCGGCGGCCAGCAGCAGCGCGTGGCGGTAGGCCGTGCGCTGATACGCAAGGTAAACATCTTCCTCATGGACGAGCCGCTCTCCAACCTCGACGCGAAGCAGCGCGTAACCATGCGTTCGGAGATAAAGCAGATCCACCGCGGCATAGGCGCGACCACGATATACGTTACTCACGACCAGACCGAGGCCATGACCATGTCAGACAGGATAGTGGTAATGAAGCTGGGCGTCGTGCAGCAGGTCGGCACCCCGTTCGAGCTGTATTTCTACCCCCGCAACCTCTTCGTGGCGGGCTTCATAGGCGAGCCTCCCATGAATTTCCTCAACGGCAAGGTGGAAAACGGCAAGCTCGTCCTCGAAGGCGACGATGAAAACCCGCTCGACGTATCGCCCATAGTAAAGGACGTCGCCGCGCTCGAAGGCAGGGAGGTCGTGTTCGCGTTCAGGCCCGAGGGCATAGTGCTCGCCAAAGAGGGCGAGGACGCGCCCGAAGGCTACGCATTCACCTCCGAAGTCGAGCTCACCGAGCTCCTCGGCGACATCACCAACGTATACGCCACTGTCGACGGCAAGAATACCATACTCAAGGTAAACCCGCACGACACGCCGGCAAGAGGGACGCAGTGCAAGTTCGTCGTGCCCTTCAAGGCGGCCTATCTCTACGACAAAGAGACCGAGCTCGCTGTCGAAAGCGACATAGTAAGGCACTGAGCGCCCGTGCGCAAACACTGCGTTTCGCATGCGCTCGAAAGTAAATCTTTAAGTAAAGAGGTGTTTTGTATATATGGAACAGCTTAGCAAAAAAATTCACGCAAAGCCCGAAAGAAAGATAAGGATAATGCAGTTCGGCGAGGGCAACTTCCTCCGCGCGTTCGTGGAATGGATATTGCAGGACCTCAACGACAAGGGCGCCATAGATTCCGACGTAGTGGTCGTTCAGCCCATGCCCCTCGGCAGGGTGAAGGACATAGCCGCGCAGGACGGCCTGTACACCCTCCGCCTGGAGGGCATCGACAAGGGCGAAAGGGTAAAAAAGAGCGAGATAATCGACGTCATCGGCGACTGCGTAAATCCCTTCACCGACTACGAAAAATTCCTCCGCTACGGCGAGAGCGAAGACCTGCAGGTCGTCATCTCCAACACCACCGAGGCGGGCATCGCGCTCGACGTTACCGATACCGACCTCACCGTGTGCCCCAAGTCCTTCCCGGGAAAGCTCCTCGCGCTGCTCAGGCGCAGGTACGAAAAATTCGGCGGCGCGGCGGATAAGGGCCTTGCCATAGTTCCCTGCGAACTCATCGACAACAACGGCGAAGAGCTCTACAGGGTGCTCACCGAGCTCGCGAAAGTGAACGGCATGGACGGGAAGTTCATAGAGTGGATGCAGACGGCGAACCACTTCACGTCTACCCTCGTCGACCGCATAGTCCCCGGCTATCCCAAGGCGGAGATACCCGCCATTCAGGAGGAGACGGGCTACATCGACAACAACGTCGTAAAGGGCGAAATTTTCCACCTCTGGGTACTCAGAAAGGAACCCGTAGTGCAGAAATATCTGCCTGCCGACAGCACGGGACTCAACGTCATATTTGCCGACGACATAAAGCCGTATAAGCAGAGAAAGGTAAAAATACTCAACGGCTCGCACACGGCAATGGTGCCCGTCGCATACCTTTGCGGCATAGACACGGTTGGCGAGGCGGTAAACGACCCCGTAATAGGCA
>CALVQA010000066.1 GCA_944354725.1 uncultured Clostridia bacterium | reverse complement strand
TGTAAAAAACACTTTGTAAACGGCCGCTTTTGTGGTATGATGTCCGTATATGGCAATATATTCGATAAGCGATCTGCATCTTTCCGGCGTAAATCCCAAGCCTATGGATATCTTCGGCGGCGGATGGGAGGGGCACTTCGAAAAGATATGCGCCGACTGGCGCGCCAAGGTCGGCAGCGACGACGTCGTCCTTGTCTGCGGCGACATAAGCTGGGGCATAACTTTGGAGGAGGGGCTGTTCGACCTCGCGCGGCTGAAACCGCTCCCCGGGAAAAAGGTGTTCATTCGCGGCAACCACGACTACTGGTGGAACGGAATAACCAAACTGCGCGACCGCGCCCCCGACGAAAATTTCTTTTTTTTGCAGAACGACTGCGTTAAATTCGGGAACGTCGTCGTCTGCGGTTCGCGCGGCTGGACCTGCCCCGGCAGCCCGGATTTTACCGAGCAGGACAACAAGATCTACCTGCGCGAGGCAGAGCGCTTCAAGCTGTGTTTTCAGCACGCGGCAAAGATGCGCGGCGAGGGCGATAAACTCATCGTAATGATCCACTATCCGCCATACAGTTTAAAAAACAGCGATACGCTCTTTACAGAGCTGTTCGAAGAGAACAAGGCGGATACGGTCGTGTTCGGGCATCTGCACGGCGAGGCGTATTTCCCCTTCAGAAGTTGTTTGAACGGCGTGGAATACGTGCTCACTTCCTGCGATAAGACGGGTTTCAAACTTCAAAGGATAATGTGAGCGCGCCGCTCTGCCGCTCCCCGTCCGCGCGGCCGCATTTTTCCGCGCATATTTGCTTCCAATTTTAATTATTTGCTTTACTTTGGGGCAAGGTTATGCTATAATCAACGTCGATGACAAATGTGGCCGTCGGCGTCGGTTTTGCGCTCGCATGCGTTCCCGCCGCGGTCTGTTGAGAGATGGCTATGGCGGCGTTTCCGGTAAGGGCGCGTTTGATTGCGGCGCTCGCTTATAAATCGAAAATACATCTTACGGCGGATTGACCGTTCGGCTCGGCAGGCATATTGCCGCAAGCCGCGCGGAATACCCGCTTTTTTTGTGTGCCGGCCGCGCTCTGCGGAGCCGCTCCGTTTTTAAAGTAAACTAAAGGGGTTTTTATGCTTAAGAAAAAGGACTTGCTCGGATTGTACCACGTTTCGGCCGAAGAGATAGTCGAAATTTTAAACAGGGCGGAGGATATGAAGGCGCTGCTGCTTGCGGGCAGAAAGGCCGAAAAGCTCCTCTCGGGCAGCGCGCTCATAACGCTCTTTTACGAAAACAGCACGAGAACGCGCACCTCGTTCGAGCTTGCGGGCAAATATCTCGGCGCGAGCGAGGTGAACGTGTCGGCGTCGTCCAGCTCCGTGCAGAAGGGAGAAACGCTCATAGATACGGGCAAGACTCTCGACGCGATGAAGATAGATTTCATCGCCATCCGTCATCCGCTTGCGGGAGCTCCTGCGCTGCTTGCCGCAAACGTCGGCGCGTCCGTCATAAACGCGGGCGACGGCATGAACGAGCACCCCACGCAGGCGCTTTTGGACATGTTCTCCATGCGCGAAAAGTTCGGCAGGATAGAGGGGCTCAAAGTGGCGATACTCGGCGATATCAAACACAGCCGCGTGGCAAAGTCCAATCTTTTCGGCCTCGGGAAGCTGGGCGCAGAGGTCTATATGTATGCCCCCGCAACTCTCATGCCGAAGGAGATAGAAAAGCTGGGCGCGCACGTATGCAAGTCCATGGAGGAGGCGATAGAGGGCGCGCACTGCGTTATGGGACTGAGGATACAGCTCGAGAGGCAGAAGGGCGGGCTGTTCCCGTCGCTTTCGGAATACAGCAGGTATTACGGCGTAAAGGACGAGATGCTGCGGCTCGCCGACAAGGATGCCATAATCATGCATCCCGGCCCGGTGAACAGGGGGACAGAGCTCACGCCGTCGCTCATCGACGGGGACAGGAGCGTCATCTGCGAACAGGTGACCAACGGCCTCTCGGTAAGGATGGCCGTCCTGAGCCTTCTCAAAGAGTACAGGGAGAAGAATTTATGAAATACGTTATCAAAAACGGTTCCGTCGTGTTCGGCGACGGCGTTAAAAAGTGCGATATACTCGTCGAGGACGGGAAGATCGCCGAAGTTTCGGAAAATATTGCGTCGGAATGTCCCGTAGTGGACGCGGAGGGCATGCACGTGTTCCCGGGGCTCATCGATATCCACGTCCACCTGCGCGAGCCGGGCTATGAAGGCAAAGAGGACATCCTCAGCGGCTCCAGGGCGGCGGTGGCGGGCGGCTTCACCCAGATATGCTGCATGCCGAACACCGACCCCGTGAACGATAACGCGGTCGTCACCACATATATCAATTACAGGGCGCGGCAGGCAGATCTGTGCAAGGTGCGCCCCATAGGCGCCATAACGAAAGGGCAGCGCGGCGAGGAGCTTGCGGAGATAGGCAAGATGGCGGAGGCGGGCATAGTCGGCATAAGCGACGACGGCCGCTCCGTCATGAATTCCAAGATAATGCGCCTTGCCATGGAATATGCGAGCGGGTTCAACATAAAATGTCTCGCTCATTGCGAGGACGAAGATCTTGCCGACGGCGGTTCGGTGAACGAGGGGCTCAATTCCACCATCACGGGCTTGAAGGGCAGCATACGCGCCGCGGAAGACATAATGATAGCGCGCGAGATAGCGCTCTCCGAAAGTTTGGGCATACCCGTGCACATCTGCCACGTCTCCACGTACAGCGGAGTGGAACTGATACGCAGCGCCAAGGCGCGCGGCGTAAAGGTCACGGCCGAGAGTTGCCCGCATTACTTCTGGCTCACCGACGACGTCGTGACATCGTTCGATACCTACACAAAAGTCAATCCTCCCATAAGGGAGGAGCGCGACAGGCAGGCGATAATAGCCGGCCTCAAGGACGGCACCATCGACTGCATCGTCACCGACCATGCCCCGCACGCAAAGAAAGACAAGCAGAAGGAGTATTCCCTCGCCGCTTCCGGCATAAGCGGCATAGAGACGAGCTTTGCCCTCTCGTATACCAAGCTGGTAAAGGAGGGCGGCTTCACTCTTCCCGAGCTTGCCGACAGGATGAGCGCGGCGCCCGCGAGGGTGCTCGGCCTGGAGGGCGGCTGTATAAAGGCGGGCGCGCCTGCCGACATCACCATAGCCGATCTTGCGGCAAAATATGTGATAGACGGCGAAAAATTTGTTTCCAAGGGCAAAAACACGCCCTTTAACGGCACGGAAGTGTACGGAAAGATCGCCTACACCATAGTGGACGGTATGATAAAATACTCCGCCGAATAGCGTAACTGCAAATCGGCGGCATAATATATTTTCGGGAAAATTTTAAGGAGCGGATATGATTGACAGACTTATAAAAAAGATAATCGACATGCAAAATCCCACCTGCGTCGGGCTGGATACCGATTTCGACTACCTGCCTGAGAGCATGCGCGAGGACATGGCCACTTTCGAGGGGGCTTCGGAGGCGATAACCGAGTTCAACATGAACATCGTCGATAAGATAAGCGACATCGTCCCCGCGATAAAGATACAGGTGGCATACTACGAAATGTACGGCTACGAGGGGTTGAAGGCCTTCGATTATACGATAAATTACGCGCTCGGCAGGGGCATGATAGTCATAGCCGACTGCAAGCGCAACGATATAGGTTCCACCGCCGGCTGCTATGCCAAAGCGTACCTCGGCGGCACGCGCGTCAACGAAAAGACGATGCGCGCCTTTCCTGCCGATATGGTAACGGTGAACGGTTACCTCGGCACCGACGGCATAGCGCCCTTCGTTAAGGAGTGCAAAGAAAAGGGCAAGGGCATATTCGTCCTTGTTAAAACTTCCAATCCGTCCGGTGCGGAGGTGCAGGATCTCAGGCTGGAAAACGGCATAACGGTATACGAGCGCATGGGCGAACTCGTGGAGGGCTGGGGCAGCGAGCTCATCGGGCGCTACGGCTATTCCGACGTGGGCGCCGTCGTAGGGGCCACCTATCCCGAGCAGGGCGCCGAGCTGCGCAAAAAGATGCCGCACACGTTTTTCCTTATCCCCGGATACGGCGCTCAGGGCGGTTCCGCCGAAGGCATAAAGGGTTGCTTCGATCAGCGTGGCCTGGGCGGCATAGTAAACAATTCCCGCGGGATAATCTGCGCCTACAAAAAACCTCAGTACAGCGGCATGACCTATTGGGAGGCGGCGCGTGCCGCCTGCCTCGACATGAGGGAGGACCTCAGGCGCGCCATAGGAAAGATGGGCAGGTAAACAGGGAGCTCCCTTTTCGTCGGTTTCGGATAGTATCATGAAAGAACTTCTTGCAACGGTAAAAGAAAATAAAAAAATAGCCGAAGGGATATGGGCCGTCACGCTTACGCTCCCAGAACCTGTCGGAAAGATAAGGGGCGGGCAGTTTGCCGATCTCTCCGTCGGCGACGGGTCGTTCCCTCTGAAAAGGCCGCTCGGCATTTGCGCCGTAAACGGCGACGACATAACGCTCTGCTATCAGCTCAAGGGCGACGGCACCCGCAAGATGGCTTCGATAAAGCCGGGCGAAAAACTTTCCGTCCTTCTGCCGCTCGGCAACGGGTTTGATCTGGGCGAAGCAAAAAATATAGCAGTCATAGGCGGCGGTGTCGGCATATTCCCGCTGGCGGCCGTGGTGCGCGAATATGCGGGCGAACGCGCCTTCTGTTCGTACATAGGTTTCCGCGGCAAAGAGTACGCCTGCCTTTTGGATGAGTTTTCCCGCGGCGGCAGGCTGGTCGTCGCCACCGACGACGGCAGCATGGGCATGAAGGGAAACGCCGTACAGGCGTTCTTCTCCGACTACGGGAACGAAAGTTTCGATTTGATAATTTCGTGCGGCCCGCCAGTGATGCTTCGGGCGCTCAAGGCCGAGCTCGCCGCGCGCGGCGTAAAGACCAGGTGCCTCGTGTCTCTGGAGGAGCGCATGGGCTGCGGTATAGGGGCGTGCCTCGTGTGCGCGTGCAAAAAGTCCGACGGCAGCAACGCGCGCGTCTGCAAAGACGGCCCCGTGTTCGATATATGCGAGGTGGAGCTCTAATGGCGCGCAAAGTGATGGCCGTGCGCAACGACGGCGCGCTCGTAATGAACATAATATTCGCCTGCGTCGGCGCGGCCGCGTTCGGCGTAACGCTGTGGATAACGTGCAGGGCGGAAGAGACTTCCGATATGGCGATAGGCGCCATCGTTACCGCTCTCGGGTTCGGAGTGGCGCTGTTCTACGGCATACCCGCCGTGTTCATGTTGCTTGCGGGCAAAGAAGTCATTGTAATGGAGGGCGAAACGCTCATCCTTTCAAAAAGAAGGGTGAATGTTTGCGACGTGCTCGACGCCTCGTTGTCCGTGCGCCGCAGCAACGGCGGTTCGTATTCCTACGGCAACATCACGGTGAACCTTAAAAGCGGCAAAAAGATAGTCTGCCGCGGCATCGCCGACGCGAAGAATGCTTACGACGGGTTCTGTAAGGAGCTTGCGTCGCACGTTTCTGAAGATAACGGCAGGTAGAGGCATGATTCGGCTGAAAAGCGAGTGTACGCGAGGGCGCGGAAGTTTTGCCGTGCCCGTGATTTGAAGAGGACAAAGCGCAATGAATTTATCGGTCAACATCTGCGGGGTAAATTTTAAAAATCCCGTCATAGCCGCAAGCGGGACGTTCGGCTTCGGCAGGGAGTATAACGAGCTGTACGATATTTCCGCCGTCGGCGGCGTTAGCACCAAGGGGCTGACTTTGGAGCCGCGCTGCGGAAATCCCGTGCCCAGGATAGCCGAGGGCAAGAGCGTGATATTGAACGCCGTCGGGCTGCAGAATCCCGGCGTGGAGGAATTTATAAAGAACGACCTTGCATGGCTAAAGAGCAAAACGGTCGTCATAGCAAACGTGGCGGGCCGCACGTTGGAAGATTACGAAAAGATATGCGCACGGCTCGACGGGCTTGCAGACATGATAGAGCTGAACATCTCCTGCCCCAATGTGCGTGCCGGGGGCATGGCGCTCGGCATAAAGCCTCGGAACGTAGAGGAGGTCACGCGTCTGTGCAAGGGCGTGCTCAAAACTACTCCGCTCATCGTAAAACTGTCGCCGAACGTAGAGAGCATAGCCGTAAACGCTCAAGCGGCCGAGAGGGGCGGGGCGGATTGCATCTCCCTCATCAATACTCTCACGGGGATGGTCGTCGACATCGAGCGGCGCAGGCCGGTGATGGCAAACAATACGGGCGGCGTATCCGGGCCGGGCATAATGCCCGTCGCGCTGAGGATGGTGTTCGAGGCCGCGCATGCGGTAAACATACCGGTGATCGGAATGGGCGGCATATCGAGCGGGAAAGACGCCGTCGCCTTTCTCATGGCGGGGGCCTCCGCGGTACAGGTCGGTACGGCCAATTTTTCGGACGCGTATGCCATCCCGCGCATCGTTGGCGAGCTCGAAGAGTGGCTCTCGTGCCACGGTATCGGCGATGTGAACGATATAGTAAATACACTTGAATTGAACTGAGGAGGAAAAAATGGAACTCGATTACAAGCAGCGTTTTATCAGATTCATGGTGGAGAACGGCGTTCTCACCTTCGGGGATTTTACTTTGAAGAGCGGCAGGAAGGCGCCCTATTTCATAAATACGGGCAACTATAAAACGGGTGCGCAGCTCTCGCGCCTCGGCGAATACTATGCGGAGTGCATAGCGGATAACAAAATAGATGGGCAAACGTTGGTCGGGCCCGCCTATAAGGGCATACCTCTCGCGGTGGCCACGGCAGTCGCCCTCTGGGGCAAGCACCATAAAGATCTCAATTATTGCTTTGACAGGAAGGAGGTTAAAGACCACGGCGAGGGCGGCCTGTTTGTAGGCAAGCAGCTCGTCGACGGCGAAAAGGTGATACTCATAGAGGATGTGATGACTTCGGGCAAGGCTCTGCGCGAAATGTTGCCCAAGCTTGCCGCCGCCGCAAAAGTGGAGGTTACGGGCATGGTGATAAGCGTCGACAGGCAGGAGAAAGCCCTGAATTCCGAGCTCTCCGCCGTGCAGGAGGCGTACAAAGAGTTCGGTATCCCCGTGTATTCCATAGTTACGATGCAGGACATAATCGACGCCATAGAGAACGGGATAATAGGCGGCGGCGAGTATCTCGAAAAAATGAAGGAATACAGGTCGGTATACGGCGCGTAGATCCGTTTTTTGGCTTTATGCGTAGTATTATGCTACGCATAAGTACCGTTATGTGTAATAATTTGTCGGTATTTTGTGTTTTTAATGCCTTAAATCGTTGAATTTTATTTATTTTGTGGTATAATAACGCTGTCGGTTTGTGTTGCGGTCTTTTTGTGTGCCGCCCGACGGCAAAGATTTTGCATACCCCATCCGTTTGTGTAAATAAAACTCCGTCCGTGCTCGTGTGCGGGCGGAGTTTTATGTTTGCCGTGTTTTTTACAGCGCCTTGAACGTGTAGCCGTTCGCTTTGTAGTGGCGTATGATCTTTCTCGTTGCTTCGGGCGTGAAAGTTTTGTTCGTCGAATCGTGCGAAAGCAGTATTATTCGGTCGCTG
>CALVQA010000065.1 GCA_944354725.1 uncultured Clostridia bacterium | reverse complement strand
GCAGACTCTTCGGTCTTCTTGAACAGCTCGCCGGCAACTTCGGCGCCCTGGGTCTTTACGAGCGAAGAGTACCTCGTCTCTCCCGCAAGGAAGGACTGGTAGTTTTCGAAGTTGGGCTCGGCCTTGCTGTCGAGCGTGAACACTTCGCCTTCGGGGTTGTACCTGTAGAGCTGCCAGTAGCCGCAGTCCACGGCCGCCTTCTCTTCGAGCTGGCTCTTGGTCATGTTGATGCCGTGGTTGATGCAGGGCGCATAGCAGATGATGAGCGAAGGACCGTGATATGCCTCGGCCTCGGAGATGGCCTTGAGGAACTGGCCGGGGTTGGCGCCCATCGAGCACTGCGCGACGTATACGTAGCCGTAGGTCTTGGCTATCATGCCGAGGTCCTTCTTCTTCACCCTCTTGCCCGCGGAAGCGAACTTGGCTACCGCGCCGATGTTGGTGGACTTGGAGGCCTGGCCGCCGGTGTTGGAGTAAACTTCGGTGTCGAGCACGAGTATGTTCACGTCCTCGCCCTCGGCTATGACGTGGTCGAGGCCGCCGTAGCCGATGTCGTATGCCCAGCCGTCGCCGCCGAATATCCAGATGGACTTCTTGGCGAGGCAGTCTTTGTCGGCAAGTATTTCGCTGACGAGCTTGTCTGCCTCGCAGCCGCAGTCTTTGCAGCCTTCAAGGAATTTTACGAGCTCTTTGGAGGCCTTCTTGGAGGGCTCCCTGTCTTCGAATGCGGCAAGGTACGCTTCGCAGGCGGCCTTGGCTTCGCCGTCCCAGAGAGCGGCAAGTTTTTCGACTTTGCCCTTTATCGCGTTGCGCCTTGCGCTGTACGCAAGGTTCATGCCGTAGCCGAATTCCGCGTTGTCCTCGAACAGCGAGTTTGCCCATGCGGGGCCGCGGCCCTCTTTGTTCGTGGTGTAGGGGCACGTGGGCGAAGAGCCGCCGTAGATGGAGGAGCAGCCCGTGGCGTTGGCGATTATCATGTCCTCGCCGAACAGCTGGGTTATGACCTTTACGTAAGGGGTCTCGCCGCAGCCTGCGCACGCGCCGGAGAACTCGAACAGAGGGGTGCAGAACTGGCAGCCCTTAACGGTCTCCTTCTTGAACTTGGAGGTGTCGACCGCGGGAAGTTCCACCGCGTAATCCCAGTTCTTGTCCTCGCCCTTTTCGAGCGATTCCGCAAGGGGTATCATCTTTATTGCGCCGCCGTCCTTTACGGGGCATACGGTCGCGCAGACGCCGCAGCCCATGCAGTCGAGGGGCGATACCTGCATCTTGTAGCCGTAGCCGGGGATGCCGATCGCGGGCTTCGTCGTAAGCGTTTCGGGCTTGTCCGCGGCGTCGTTTGCCACGAGCGCGGGCCTCAGGCAGGCGTGAGGGCACACGAAAGAGCAGGTGCCGCACTGGATGCACTTGTCCTGTATTATCTCGGGCACGGTAACGGCAACGCCGCGCTTTTCGAATTTGGTGGTGCCGGTGGGAACGTGGCCGTCGGCATTGAACTGCGAGGACTTGAGCTTGTCGCCCTGCAGGTAGAGTATGGGTTTGATTATCTCCTGATAATACTTGTCGGCATGGCCCTCTACCATGGCGGCTCCGGTCGTGGCTTCGGCCCACGCCGCGGGCACGTCTATCTTGATGAGGTTGTCGCCCGCGGCGGAGTCGATGGCGTCGTAGTTCATCTGAACGACGGCGTCGCCCTTCCTGCCGAAGGACTTCTTTGCCATGTACTTCATGTATTCGATGGCCTTGTCGTAGGGCATTATCTGGGGATTTACGCGGAAGAACGCCGACTGGAGTATGGTGTTCGTCCTGCCCTTGAGGCCGAGCTTGCCGGCGATGTGTATGGCGTCGATGACGTACAGGTTGATATGCTTTTTGGCGATGTCCTGCTTTACCTTTGCGGGCAGGAACTCTTCCAGCTTTTCAACGGTGGTCGCGTCGGTATTGATGAGGAAAGTGCCGCCGTCCTTGATGTCGCTCGTCATGTCGTAACGGGTGACGTAAGAGGGGTTGGAGCACTGAACGAAGTCGGCTGAGTCGATGAGGTACTCGCTCTGTATGGGGGTATCGCCGAAGCGCAGGTGCGAAACGGTGATGCCGCCCGACTTCTTGGAATCGTAGAAGAAGTATGCCTGGGCGTGCTTGTCGGTGTGGTCGCCTATTATCTTTATGGAGTTCTTGTTCGCGCCCACGGTGCCGTCGGAGCCGAGGCCGTAGAACTTGCAGGAGGTGGAGCCTGCGGGAGCGGCGTCGAACTTTTCGGAGAAATCGAGCGAGGTGTTGGTCACGTCCTCGTAGATGCCTATGGTGAAGTGGTTCTTGGGCTCGTCCTTTTCAAGGTTCTTGTATACGGCGAGCACCATGGAGGGGGTGAACTCCTTGGAGCCGAGGCCGTAGCGTCCGCCCACGACTTTGGCGCCCGTCATGCCCTTTTCCAAAAGGGCGGAGCATACGTCGAGGTACAGGGGCTCGCCGAGGGAGCCGGGCTCCTTCGTCCTGTCGAGGACGGCGATCTTTTTGACTGCCTTGGGAAGCGCCGCAACGAACGCGTCGGCAACGAAGGGCCTGTACAGGCGAACTTTTACGAGGCCGTATTTATTGCCCATGGAGTTGAGCTTGTTTATGCTCTCCTCTATCGTCTCGCAGGCGGAACCCATCGCGACTATCACTTCTTCGGCGTCGGGCGCGCCCACATAGTCGAAGAGGTGGTAGCTCCTGCCGCATTTGGCGGAGACGATGTCCATCATCTTCTGAACGATGGCGGGGGCGGCTTCGTAATAGCTGTTCGCCGTCTCCCTGTTCTGGAAGTAGGTGTCGCCGTTCTGCGCGGTGCCCTTCTGGATGGGGTGCTCGGGGTTGAGCGAGCGGCTCTTGAAGTCGGCTACGTCGGCAGCTATGCCCGCCTCGTCGCATATCGCCCTTATCTCGGCATAATCGTCGGCCTCGTCCCACACGTCTATCTTGGCAACTTCGTGCGAAGTCCTGAAACCGTCGAAGAAGTTGATGAAGGGTACCTTGGTTTTAAGGGTGGACATGTGCGCCACGAGGGCGAGATCCATGACTTCCTGCACGGACGAATCGCAAAGCATGGCAAAACCGGTCTGGCGGCATGCCATTACGTCGGCATGGTCGCCGAAGATGTTGAGCGAATGTGCCGCAAGTGCGCGCGCCGAAACGTGCATTACCATGGGCAGCAGCTCGCCCGATATCTTGTACATGTTGGGGATCATGAGAAGGAGCCCCTGCGAAGCGGTGAAAGTGGACGTGAGAGCGCCCGCGGAAAGCGAACCGTGGACGGCGCCCGCCGCGCCGCCTTCGGACTGCATCTCTGCTATTTTAACTTTCTGGCCCCACATGTTGGTCCTGCCCGCCGTGGCCCATTCGTCGGCGACTTCCGCCATGGGCGAAGAGGGCGTTATGGGATAGATCGCCGCTACTTCGGAAAAGGCGTAGGCAACGTGGCTGGCGGCGGTATTACCGTCGATAGTCAACTTTTTCATCAAAAAAACCTCCGTTTGAAATAATTGAACCGATCATTGTTTTTGTGTAGATTTCACACAAAACTATTATAAAACAAGTGAATAAAAAAGTCAATATCCGCGTGAAATATATTTTGGCGATATTTTTTGCCGCGGCCGCATGCGGGGGCGTTTTGCCCGCGCGGAGGGCGGGTTCACAAACTTTTTATCTGTCTTTAATAAAAAAGCGTTGTAAATTGTTGTTAAAACGGCGGCTTTTTGATATAATCGTTTTCAAACCACAGGTAAAAAATGCAAGAAGAAAACATCGACCGCAACACCGCCGCAGACAAGGCGGAAAATACCCGTGCCCCGCGCGAGGACGCCGTCGTTTTCGACGGGGTCGTCTTTTCGTATGCCGAACAGGCCTCGCCCGCGCTCAACGGGATATCGCTCGCCGTAAAAAAGGGCGAGTTCCTCGCCGTGATAGGCCACAACGGCAGCGGCAAATCTACGATGGCGCGCCTTATAAACGGGCTGCTCTTGCCCGACAAGGGCACTGTCACCGTGTTCGGGCTGAACACCGCCGAGGGCAAGAACCCTGCGGAGATAAGAAAGCGCGCGGGCATCGTGTTTCAGAACCCCGACAATCAGATGGTCGCCTCCGTGATAGAGGACGACGTGGCGTTCGGGCCCGAAAATCTGGGCGTGGAGCGCGAGGAGATCGGCCGCAGGATAGAGAGTGCGCTCAGGGCGGTGGGCATGGAGGCCTACCGTTACGGCACGCCCTCCCGCCTTTCGGGCGGGCAGAAGCAGCGCATAGCCATAGCCGGAGTGCTTGCCGTAAAGCCCGACATACTCATTCTCGACGAGTCCACCGCCATGCTCGACCCGCGCGGCAGGCGCGAGGTCATGCAGGTCGTTTCGCGGCTCCACCGCGAAGAGGGGCTTACCGTCATACTCATCACCCACTTCATGGAGGAGGCGCTGCTTGCCGACAGGACGATAGTTCTGAACAGGGGCGAGATAGTGATGCAGGGCACCCCTGCCGACATATTCCTGCACAGCGAGCGGCTGGAGGCGTATAACCTCAGCCTGCCGCGCATAGGCAGGATATGCAAGTCGCTGCAGAAGGCGGGCATACCCGTAGCCGACTGCCTCACTCCCGAAGAGCTGGCTGAGGAGATAGCCGAAGCCGCCGCGGCCCGCGGCGTAAAGGGGGAGTGCGGCGGACACGTTCCCGCGGCGCCCGCCTCTCTTGCCGGCGGCGAGTGGGACATCGACATAAAAAACCTCGCATACACGTATTCGGCCAAGTCGCCCTTTGCCTCGGTGGCGCTCAAGGGCATAGATCTGCACATCGGCGAGGGGGAATTTTTCGGCATAATAGGTCACACCGGCAGCGGCAAATCCACGCTCGTGCAGCACCTCAACGCCCTTATAAAACTTCCCTCTGCCCAAAAGAGATACCGTCCCGCGCGGCCCAAAAAGGGACGTCCCGCGCCCGTGCTGCCCGAACTCAAGGTGGGGCCCTTCGACCTTGCCGACAAAAAGTGCGATTTTTTCAGGCTGCGCGAAAGCGTGGGGATGGTGTTTCAGTATCCCGAATATCAGCTCTTCGCCGAAACGGTGTTCGCCGACGTGGCGTTCGGGCTGAAAAACTTCCGCAAGGGCATTTCCGCCGAGGAGACCGAGGCCGCCGTGCGCGACGCGATAACCATGGTCGGGCTCGATTACGCCGAAGTAAAGGACAAATCGCCCTTCGACCTTTCGGGCGGGCAGAAGAGGCGCGTCGCCATAGCGGGCGTCATCGTCACCCGGCCCCACATACTCGTTCTCGACGAGCCTGCCGCCGGCCTCGACCCTCTCGGCAAACAGGAGATAATGGAGTTGCTGCATAAGATACACCGCGAATGGTGCTCCACGGTGATAGTCGTCTCTCACGACATGGACGAGATCGCCGACAACTGCACGACGGCGGCGGTGATATCGGAGGGCGCCGTGGCCGATTGCGCGCCCCCTCGCGTGCTGTTTTCAAGGACGGAGGAGCTCCTTTCGCTCGGGCTCGACATACCTCTCACGGCTAAGGCGTGCGCCCGCCTTAAGGAGCTCGGCATAGAGATAGACACCGACTTCACCTGCGAAGATTTCGCACGCAAGGTGACGGCTCTCTTCAACGGAGGGGAACATGCTTAACGACGTAACGTTCGGGCAATATTATCCCGCAAGCTCCTTCGTGCATTCTATGGACCCCCGCACCAAACTTCTGGCGCTCATCGCCTTCATCGTGGCGATATTCATGGCCGAAACGTTTTACGGCATGCTGCTGTGCGCTGTGGTCCTTACGGCGGCGGTGCTGGCCGCGCGCGTTCCCTTCGGTTCGGTGCTGCGTTCGGTAAAGGGCATACTCATAATACTCATATTGACTTCGGCGATCAATCTGTTCTTTCACGGCGGCGAGCACCTGCTCACTCCCGAGAGCTGGGCGGTAAAGATCTACCGCGAGGCGGTGGTGTTCACCGTTTTCCTCATGCTCAGGCTCTCTCTTCTGGTGATGGCGTCGGCGCTGCTCACGCTCACGACCACGCCCGTGCGCCTCACCGACGGGATAGAGAGCCTGCTCACCCCGTTAAAGTGGGTGAGGTTCCCCGTCCACGAGCTCGCGCTCATAATGAGCATAGCGCTGCGCTTCATACCCACGCTCATAGAGGAGACCAACCGCATAATATCCGCGCAGAAGGCGCGCGGCGCCGATTTCGAAAGCGGCAACCTCTTTAAAAGGGTGAAGGCGGTGGTGCCCATACTCGTGCCACTCTTAATAAGCGCCTTCCGCAGGGCGGAGGAGCTGGGCGACGCGATGGACGCGCGCTGCTATTCGGGCTCTAAAAACCGCACCAAGTACAAAAAACTCACGTTCGGCCTGCGCGACCTCGCAGGGGCGCTGGTCGTCGCGGCGCTCGTCGCCGGCGTGGTGCTGTTCAACGTATACGCCGCCGATATCTGGCCGCAGATATACGAATACATCGTAATAAAATAAGCCCGCGACCGCAGGGCGCGCCCGCCCGCGGTCGTCAGGATATCTATGAAATACGCAATATTGTTGGCCTACGACGGCACAGGTTACCGCGGCTGGCAGACGCAGAAGAACGGCATCTCCGTCCAAAGCGTGCTGGAGCGGGCGGCGCATGCCGCGTTCGGGCAGAAAGTAAATATCGTCGCCAGCGGCAGGACCGACAGCGGGGTGCACGCCGCGGGGCAGGTGTGCCACTTTTCGGCGGACATATCGGTGCCGGCCGAAAAGGTCGCCGACGCCCTCAATTTCCGCCTCCCGCCCGACATAAGCGTGCTCGCCTCTGCCGCCGCCCCGGAATGGTTCGACAGCAACCGTTCGGCAAAGCGCAAGACCTATTGCTACCGCATGTACGTCTCCCGCAGGGAGCATCCCCTAAAATCGCGCGGCGCGGTGGCGGTGTATCCCGCGCCCGACGTCGAGGCGATGCGCGCGGGCGCGGAGCTGTTTTGCGGCGTGCACGACTTCAGGGCGTACTGCGCCAGCGGCTCTTCAGCAAAGACTACCGTGCGCGAAGTGTTTTCCGTGGATGTGGTCCGCGCGGCGTCGCGCGGGTGCGCCGACCTGGAGATATATGTGTGCGGAGGCGGCTTTTTATACAACATGGTGCGCACAATGGCGGGCACGCTGCTCTTTTTGGGGCAGGGCAGGCTCACCGCGGAGGACGTCGCCCGCTCTCTTTCCGAGGGCGACCGCTCGCTCGTCGGCAAGACCATGCCCGCAAAGGGGCTCACGCTGGAGAGCGTCGACTACGGCTTTCCTCTGTTCGGCTGAAGATATTTTACTGTATTTTCACAATTTCGTTTTGTCAAATACATCTGTATGCGATAGAATAAACTGTATAAAGGGCCTGCGGAGGGCGCCGTTTACCGCTTCGTGCGGGGCGCGTCCGTGCGGCCGCTGCGGGGAGCTATGGATTTTTTTCAGTTTGCAGGCTATGCCGAAATTTTTGTGACTTTAAGCATGAATGCCGACGGCGAAGTCCCGAACAGGCTGTGGATATGCCTGCTCGTGGGCGGGCTGTGCTTTTTGATCGTGTATATCTTTCAGACGTTCGGGCTGCTCACCATCGCCGGGCGCGAGGGTTACGGCCGCAAGTGGATGATATTCGTCCCCTTCCTCAACGTCTACTACATGGGCGTGTGCGCGCAAAAGAATAAAGTTTACGGCATGAAGGCGCAGCATTTCGCCATAATAACAGCCGCGGTGGAGGCGCTGCTTGTCGCGGGGTACGTCATCTATTACGTTTCGGCGTTTACCGTGTGGGACTATATCCGCTGGGACCCCCAATACCTCGGCAACGATACGCCCGTATACTATTACCCGGGCGCCGTTTCCGGGCTGCCCGCGGGGCAGGAGTGGATGGGCTGGGTGTTCCTTAACCTCGGCGACGTAGTCATCTCCTGGCTGGAGCTGGTGTATCTGGTGCTAAAGCTGCTGCTCCTCACCTCTTTCTTCCGCACCTATTCCGCAAGGCAGTATGTGTGGTTCTCCATAGCGGGCGCCCTTCTTCCTCTCACGGGCATACTCGTTTATGTCGTGCGCAACAACAGGGGCATGAATTACGGCGAATATATCAAAAAGGTGCGCGAACGCAACTACCGCATGTATCAGCAGCAATACGGCAACCCCTATAACAGCAATCCCTACGGCGGAGGCGGTGCGGGGGGTTACGGCGGCGCGCAGGGCGGCTCTTCCGCGCCCGACCCCTTCGACGGGGAGTACGGCGGCGACGGACAGAAGCAGAGCGGCGACGGAGGCTCGTCCTCGGGCGGCTCGCCGTTCGACGAATTCAACTAAACGCAAGATATCCGACCGAAATACGGGCAGTCGAAGACGTTATGTCTTTTTGACTGCCCTATTTATTTGCACTGTTTATAACGGCGTGCTATAATAGCGGTAAGGATATAACGGCTGTTTATACGTATAAACGCGGGTTATGGCCGTTCCCATTTTTTTTACGGTATATGGAGGCAGGGCATGGATGACTGCATAGCCGCCGTTTCCACGGCTCCGGCGGCGGGCGGCGTGGCGATAATACGCATAAGCGGCGCAAACGCTCTCTCCGTGGCGGAAAGGGTGTTTTTCCCGTCGGGCAAAACGGCGGTAAAAAATTTCAGGCCGCGCTACATGTATTCGGGCAGGATAGCGGCGGCGGACGGCATAGAAGATTTCGGGCTGTGCGTCTATTTTCGCGCGCCTCATTCCTTCACGGGCGAGGACGTGGCCGAACTGCACTGCCACGGCGGCGTGGAGCTCTCGCGCGCGGTGCTCAAGGCCGTCGTAAGGGCGGGCGCGCGCCCCGCAAAAGCGGGGGAATTTACCATGCGCGCCTTTATAAACGGCAAAATATCGCTCTCCGCCGCGGAGGGCATGGCCGACATGATAAGCGGCGAAAGCGCTGCCGAGGTGCGCGCGGGCAGCCTGCTGTATTCGGGCAGGCTCACGCGCAGGGCGCGCGAGATACAGGCCGGGCTCACCGACGTGCTCGCCAAAATAGGCGCTGACATCGACTATCCGGAGGAGGACATAGAGCGGGCGGAACTGCCCGACATCGGGCGCACGCTCCTCGGGCTGAAGGCCTCGGTCGACGCGCTCGCCTCCTCGTACGAGTGCGGGAAAAAGATAAAAAACGGTGTCTCGGTAGCCATATGCGGCAAGCCCAACGCGGGCAAGAGCTCGCTCCTCAACGCGCTGCTCGGATACGACAAGGCCATAGTCTCCCCCTCGGCGGGCACCACCCGCGACGTGGTGGAGGGGGCGGTGGAGCTCGGCGGCGTAAAATTCAACCTCTGCGATACGGCTGGCGTAAGGCGCGCCCGCGGCCAAATAGAAAAGCTGGGCATAGAGCGCGCCGAAATGGCGGTGCGTTCGGCAGACCTCGCGCTCATAGTGTATGAGGGCGCCTTCGGGGCGGAGGAGCGCAGGCTCCTTGCGGAGTGCTCGTGCCCCGTTATAAAGGTGCGCAACAAGCGCGACGTAAACGATGCCTCCGACGGCTGCGAAGATATCTCCGTTTCGGCGCTCACGGGCGAAGGGCTCGACGGGCTCAGGGCGCTCATGCGCGAGCGCGCCCTGCCCGAAGGTTCTGCCGACGGCGCGTTCCTCATAGAGGAGCGGCACTACAACGCCCTCGCGCGCGCATCCGCCGCCCTCGGTTCGGCGGCGGCCTCCGCCGGCAGCCTGCCTGCCGACATACTCTCCGTAGACATACGCGAGGCGTGGGACGCCCTCGGCGAGATCACCGGTGAGACCGCGGGGGAGGAGATCATAAATACTATATTTTCCAAGTTCTGCGTAGGCAAGTAAGATCCGGATAAACGGCGCACGGCTGTGCCCGGCTGCGGCGGCCTTCGGTCGCTTACCCCAAAGTAAGCTCCCTCGGGTCTTCCTCGCGCTCCTTGCCCTGCTTGTTTCTGCGGATATTGCATTGTGCACGATTTTTTATACAGTAAGCATATGAGAGGGATATCAAATGGTCAATCTTGAACTTTACAGGGTGTTCTACACCGTGGCAAAATGCGGCAGCCTCACAAAGGCGGCGGAGGAGCTGTATATATCGCAGCCCGCCGTCTCTCAGGCGGTAAAGCAGCTGGAAAACCAGCTCGGCACCACTCTGTTCAACCGCACTCACAGGGGCATGGAGCTCTCGGTGCAGGGGGGCAAAATAATATTTTCGCGCGTGGAGGAGGCGCTCTCGCTGCTTGAAAGCGCCGAAAACGCGCTCATAGAGCTGAAGACCACGGCGACGGGCACCATACGCATAGGCGCGACCGACTCGATTTTTTCCAACATCCTCGCCGACAAGATAGCCGAATTCCACGATAAATATCCCGCGGTCAAGTTCGATCTCATAACGGGCACCACGTTCGATACGGTGGAGCAGCTCAAAGACAATAAGTGCGACATAGTGTTCCTCAACCTGCCCGTGGACGACAAGGACGTGGTGCTTGCGGGCAGCGTCAGCCTGCTCAGCGATATATTCGTCGCTGGGGAGCGCTATTCCGAACTCAGGGGCAGGGTCGTTTCGGTAAAGACGCTGCAGGAGTATCCCCTTCTCATGATGGAGCACAACACCGTCGCCCGACGCGCCGTAGACGGCTATCTCTCCACGCTCGGGCTCGCTCTGCAGCCCGATACCGAGGTCGCCAACTGGGACCTGATGCTCAAGCTCGCGGTAAAGGGCATGGGCGTGGGCTGTATCCCGCGCGAATACTGCAAAAAGGAGCTCGAGAGCGGCGCCCTGTTCGAGGTCGAAGTTTCGCCCTCGCTGCCGGTGCGCGGCGTGGGCATGGCCCTGCCAAAGAACGTGCCCGTCCCCTTCGCCCTGCGCGAATTCATGGCGCTCTTCAAATGATGCCGTCCGTAAAACATATAAAGCCGCCCGCGGCGCGCCGTAACGCGCGCCGCGGGCGGCGCTTTTTTGTCTGCAAAAAAATTTATGAAAAGTTTAGGGGCAATTTATAAAAAGTTGATGTTTTCGGGCTATAACTTAAGGTGTGAAACGCTTTTGCAGGGGGCACTGCATGAAGAGGACTTATTATTACAGCGACGAACTCAACGACGATTTCGCGGGTACCGACATAAAGGCCGCGGCGCTGCCGGAAGATTACCGCTATGTGCGCTTCGACGGCGCGTTCAGGGCGGCGCGCTTTCTGGTGTATAAGCTCTTTGCCACGCCGGTGATAGTCGCGGGCAGCGCCGTCCTCGCCCGTGTGAAGAACGGGCGGGTGTTGAAGGGCTACAAAAAGGGCGGCGTCTTTTTATACGGCAACCACACCGCATATGTGTCGGATGCCGCCGCGCCCACGCGCATAGCCTTCCCTCGGACGGCCGACGTGGTCGTAAATCCCGACGCCGTGTCCATCGGGTGCGGAGTCGGCGGGCTCGTGCGCCTTTTGGGCGGCGTTCCCGTGCCCGACGCCCTGCACGGGCTCAAAAATTTTTCCGCCGATATAGAGCGCGCGGCAAAGGCGGGGCACTGGATAGCGATATATCCCGAGGCGCACATATGGCCGTACTATACGGGCATACGCCCGTTCGGCGCGGCCTCGTTCAAGTATCCCGCAAGGTGCGGCGTCCCGGCGTTCGCCTTTACCGCCACTTATAAAAAGCGCCGCTTTTTTAAGCGCCCGCGGCGGGTGATATATATCGACGGCCCCTTTTTCGGCGAGGGGGAAACGGTCAAGCGGCGCGCCGAGAGCCTGCGCGCTCAGGTATACGCCGCCATGTGCGCACGTGCAAAGCTGAGCGACTGTGCATATTGCGAATATCGCAAAGCCGACGGGCCCGGGCCTGCCGCGTTCCTCAGCGAGGCGCGTCCCGCGGGAGGCGGCGCCGACCGTGCGGCATTAAAAAGGGACAGGGCGGAGGCCCTCGCCGCTCCCGGACCGGAGGACGGAGGGAAGCCCGCAGCCGTTCCCGACGGTGCCTGAGCGGGAAGGCGGCGGATATCGCCGCATGCCGTTTCGTGCGGGCATGTATTTGGATCGACATGCGGGCGCCGTCGCGCCGCGTTCGGCGGCAGCGGCGCGGCCGTGTAAAACGGCGCAGATTTTCATGATAAATTTTGCATGACAAAAACCGCCGCGGAGCGCTTTGGGGCGCTCCGCGGCGGTTTGCCGTTTTCTTTTTGAAGGGGTAGGAAGGTTATCTTCTGTCGTAATTTTGGGCCTTACAGGCCGGCGAGCACATCCTTCATGTCGTACATGCCCGCGGGCCTGCCGACTATCCACTTCGCCGCGCGTATAGCGCCCGCCGCGAACACCTTTTTGGAGCGGGCGGAGTGCGAGAGCGTTATTATCTCGTCGTCGCCGCAGAACAGCACCTCGTGCTCGCCCACGATCGTGCCGCCGCGCACCGCGTGCATGCCTATCTCCCTGCCGCGCGCGCCGACGTTGCCCTCTCGGCCGCACACATAGGGCTTCTTTTCGTCGAAGGCGGAATTTGCGCCGTCGGCCAGCATCAGGGCGGTGCCGCTGGGGGCGTCTTTCTTTAAATTGTGGTGCTTTTCCACTATCTCTATGTCGAAGTTTTCCCCGAGGAACCCGGCCGCCTCCCTGACCAGTTTTACCAAAAGGTTTACGCCGACGGAGAAGTTTGCCGTGCGGAACACGGGTATGCTTTTCGCGCACTCGTCTATATAGGCGAGCTGCTCCTTCGTGTAGCCCGTCGCCGCTATCACCGCGGGCACGCCGTGCTTCATGCAGTACGCCATTTCGTCGTTAAGGCAGGCGGGGGAAGAGAAGTCTATCACCACGTCTGCTTTTTCGCTCACTTCCGAAAAATTTTTATATACGTTGCCGCCGAAGTTTTCGGGCGCATGCAGGTCGACTCCGCAAACCGCTTCGGCCTCGGCGTCGTTTTTCAAAAGTTCGCATATGTTTCTGCCCATGTGGCCGGCAATGCCGCATACGAGTATCTTTATCATACCTTTTTCAGTCCCAACCTGTTTATGCATTCTTCCATTATCTTCTTGTGTGCGTCCTCGAGCTCGGTGAGGGGAGGGCGGGGGAGCCCCGCGTCCAGCCCTATGAGGTCGCAGCCGTATTTCACCGGTATGGGGTTGACTTCGGTGAAGCATGCGTCTATCAGCGGCAGCAGCCTGTCTTCGAGCTCGTTCGCGCGCGCAAGGTCGCCCGCAGCCATGTATTCGTACACCTGCTTGCATTCTTTCGGCGCGATGTTGGAAACCACCGAGATGAGCCCCGCGCCGCCTATCGCCAATATCGGCAGATTCAGGTTGTCGTCGCCCGAATATACGTCCATTTTTCCGCGCACCCTGCGCATGGTCTCGCATATCTGCTCCATGTTGCCGCACGCCTCTTTTATGCCGGCCATGCCGGGTATTTCGCAGAGCGCCTCCGCCGTGGCGGGTAGGATGTTCACGCCCGTGCGCGGCGGCACGTTGTAGGCTATTACGGGCAGCGAAGAGGCCTCGCAGATGGCGCGGTAGTAACCGACTATGCCCTTTTGCGTGCACTTGTTGTAATAGGGCGTCACCGCCAGCAGGCCGTCGGCGCCGAGTTCTTCGGCTTTTTCGGCCATTTCAACGGCGTGCGCCGTGCTGTTCGAGCCGCACCCGAATATCAGCTTGGCGCGGCCGCGCGTCTGCTCAACCGCAAACCGCATGAGCGCCAGCTTTTCGTCGTCGGTCATCGTGGGCGGTTCGCCCGTGGTGCCCAGAACGAGCAGAGCGTCGGTGCCGTTTGCGAGCTGATACTCTATCATCTTTGCAAACGCGCCGAAGTTGATGCCGCCGTCCGGCGCGAACGGAGTGACCATCGCCGTCGCCGTGCCTTTAAAAAATCCGACCATAATAAACTCCTCAAAAATTTCTTACTACAGTATATTTTTTGCGTGTTTTAAAATTTACTTTAAGCCGCCGTGGAGCCCGAAACGGTGCCGCCGCGGAAAGGGAGCGGGCAGAACCGGCTCGCCGGTGCTTTTTCGCTGCCGGGCCTCCTCACGGAAAAGCTCTCTTGCAAAATCAATCGAAATATCCCTTGCGTGCAAGCAGTTCGGCAAGGAGCACCGCGCCGCCCGCCGCGCCGCGCAGCGTGTTGTGCGAAAGGCCTATGAATTTATAGTCGAACACGTTGTCCTCTCTCAGCCTGCCCGCGCACACGGCCATGCCGTTTTCGGTCATCCTGTCGAGTTTGGCCTGCGGGCGGTCGGCCTCTTCGAAGTAGTGTATGAACCGCTCGGGCGCCGAGGGCAGGCCGAGCGTCTGCGGCTCGCCTTCGAATGTTTCCCATGCCGAAAGTATTTCCTGCTTCGAGGGCTTGTTTTCGAAGTTCACGAACACCGCCGCCGTGTGCCCGTCCGACACGGGCACCCTCAGGCACTGCGCGGTTATCGCGGGGCCCGCGGCGGGCACTATCTCGCCGCCCTCTATACGGCCCCATATCTTAAGGGGCTCCCTTTCGCTCTTTTCCTCTTCGCCGCCGATATAGGGTATCACGTTGTCCGATATCTCGGGCATGGTCTCAAAGGTCTTTCCCGCGCCGGAGATGGCCTGGTAGGTGGTCACGGCGGCGCTCTTTATGCCGAATTTTTTTAAAGGGTGCAGCAGGGGCACGTACGATTGCAGTGAGCAGTTGGATTTTACCGCTATGAAGCCGCGCTTTGTGCCGAGGCGCTTTCTCTGCGCCGCTATCACCTCTATGTGGTCGCCGTTTATTTCGGGGATGACCATGGGCACGTCCGGCGTGAAGCGGTGGGCGCTGTTGTTGGAGACTATCGGGCATTCGAGCCGTGCGTAGGCGTATTCGAGCTCCTTTATCTCTTCCTTGTTCATGTTCACCGCGCAGAAGCAGAAGTCTGCAAGGGAGGCTATCTTCTCCCTGTCGGCCTGCGCGTCCAAAACGGGCATGTCCGCGTATTTTTCGGGCATGGGCGCGCTTATGTGCCAGCGGCGGAGCGCGTCTTTGTATTTTTTGCCCGCGGAGGCGGAGGACGCCGCAAGGCAGGTAACGTTGAACCAGGGATGGTTTTCGAGCAGCAGCAGGAACCTCTGTCCCACCATGCCGGTGGCGCCGATAACGCCTACGTTGAATCTTTTCATAAAACACCTCACAAAGATAGAGCGCTTCGGCCGCGCGTTTTGCGGCCGCCGCGTATAAAAAATATCCGCAGGGTAAACGTGCGCCCTGCGGAGTAAACAATCAAGCCGTCGACCGATAAATAGCGCAACGCATAAAGCGACAGTTGCAAAGGTATTGGCCTTTGCACCCAGCGCAGGGCAAGGCGGCCTGCGCTTCGGCGGAGATGCCCTTTTGCCGTGCAGGATAGGGGTTCCCTTAAAACCCGACTGCGCGGTTACTGTTGCTCGCCCGCTCCTCTATTCAGCGAAAATCATATTTACAGATATGAATATATCACACCGCGAGCCAAAAGTAAAGAATTTTGCCAAACATCGATCAAAATAATTGAAAAATTTGCGGCGTTAATGTATAATGGAGCCGTAATACTTTAAACGGGGACGTGCCCGCGGTAGCGGGCGCGCTTCGACAGGGAACGCAAATGGCAGAATCAAGAGTGCACGCCCTCGAGGGCAACGAGATAAGCGACTATTCACGTTCGGCGCTGCCCGAAGGCAGGTGGAGCGAAACGTGGAACGTTTTCAAGTCCAATTTCAGCAAAATAATAATAAGCAACCTGTTCACGCTGCTGTTTTTCGTGCCGCTGATCGTCGTGGTGTACGTGCGCGAGCTCTACGTCGCGTCGGTATCCAACACCTATCCGTTCAGCGCCAACATAGGCCCCGTGGGCATGCCCTCCCTTCCAAACGTGTCGGGCATGGCGGAGAGCCTGAACATGTCGGCGGACATGATGTTCTATTCGCTTGCCATAGTGGCGGGGCTGATAGCGGCCGTGGGCGTGGCGGGCGCCTGCTATTCCATGAAAAAGCTGGTGAACACCCGCGGCGAATTTACCATAAGGGGCTATTTCCGCGGCGTAAGGAAGTGCTATCTCAACGTGGCTTTCCCCGTAGCGCTGTTCATGATAGTGTTCTTCGGCACGGTGATGGTGAGCGACTGGAAGGATTTTGTGATAGCCACCGGCGGCTCTTCCGCATGGCCCGTGGCGGCTACCGTGCTCATGATTATACTGTGCGTCATAGTCGGCATAGTGTGCATGTGGTTCATAGCCGTCGGCGTGAGCTATAAAGTGGGGCCCTGGCAGACGGTAAAAAACAGCTTCATCCTTCTCATAGGCTCGGTAGTGCAAACGCTGTTCATCCTTGCGCTCGCGTTCATACCCGTGTGGCTCATGCTGATTGGCGGGCTGTTCATGATAATAGCCATGATGTTCATGCTCGTGGTAGGTTTTTCCTATGTGTTCATCGTGTGGATGAGCTTCACGCAGTGGGTGTTCGACATGTACATCACGCCCAATCTCGAGGCGCAGAAGGAGCGCGAACGCGCCAAAAAGACGCCCAAGGAGCTTGCCGAAGAGAAGGCCGAGGAGGAGAGGCAGGCCGCGCGCGAAATGCTTGCCGCAGGCAGGAGCGAGCTCGTCGGCCGCCCCATGTTCCCCATAGAGGAGCAGCCCCTCCCCGCGCTGGGCGGGTGTTTCTCCCGCGCGGACATAGCCGAGGTCGAGAGCGGAAGGGCCGCGCTCGAGGGGCGCATCGGCGCATACGAGGAGCAGCACAAGAACGACGAGAGGTTCGTCGAATACAACAAGCTGTTCGCCGAGAGGGAAAAGGTGCTCAAGGCGGAGGGCAAAAAGGACAAGAAAAAGAAGATAAGCGCCGACAATCTGCTTAGGTAAGGCGCGCGGCGGCATCATGAAGCAAAGTTACGCCGCTCTGGGCGGCAAATTCGAATATCTCAATTCAGACTGCGGCTATGAAGAATGGTCGCAGTATTTAATTAAAAGGCTGCAGGGCATGGGCGCCGGCGAATGCGGGGCCGACATAGGCTGCGGCAACGGCTATTTTACCCGCGCCCTCGCGAGGGCGGGGAAGCAGATGTGCGGCGTCGATATATCGGTGCCCATGCTCTCCCGCGCGCGGCAGCTTGCCGCCGAGGAGGGCGTGCGCGCCGAATTTTTACTCGGGGATATAACCAAACTAAAACTGATAAAGCGGGTAGACTTCGCCGTCGCGGTGAACGACTGCCTCAACTACGTTCCTCCGCAAAAGCTCGCGGCCGCATTTTCGCACGTGCGCAAAAACCTGAAAAAGGGCGGGGCGTTCATATTCGACATAAGCAGCCGTTACAAACTCGAAAAGGTGCTCGCGAACAATCTCTTCGCCGAGGATCTCGACGACATAACTTACCTCTGGTTCAACGATTTCGACGGCGAAAAGGTCACTATGGACATCACGGTGTTCACTCCCGCGGGCGGCGGGCTGTTCAGGCGGGAGGAGGAGAGGCACGTCCAATATGCCCATGCCGTGCCGGACGTGGAGAGCGCGCTCGCGGGAAGCGGGTTTTCGGTCGTCGCCGCGGAGGGGCATCTCGGCGCGCCGCTCGGAGAGGACGCCCTGCGCGTGAACTTCGTCTGCCGCGCCGTTTGAACGCCGCGGGGCGCGTTTAATAAATGTATGGCGGCGGCAGGCACCGCCCCGCCCGCAAAGGAGCTCGTATGAACAGGCTTATCAAAACTCTTATATGCGACAAGCAGGTCTCGCTCACCGTCGCCGAAACGACGGGGCTCGTGCAGCGCTCGCGCGATATACACGGGCTGGAGCCCGACGCGGCCGCGGCGCTGGGCGAACTGCTCACCTGCGGCGTGTACATGGCGGGCTGCCTCAAGAGCGAAAAGGGCGCCGTTTCCATAACCGTGAAGGGCGCCGAAGGTTCGGGTTCGGCGAGCGTTTCGGGCGACGTCGCGCTGCATATGCGCGGCTACATCGACGGCTCCGCCGGGGGAAGGCTTGCCGGCGGGTTCATGACGGTGGTAAAGGACGACGGCTTTTTCCGTCCGTTCACGGGCGCCTGCGAGCTGATCTCCGACGACGTGTCGCGCAATTTCGAGCACTATTTCGAAATATCCGAACAGATCCCCACAAAAGTGCGCGTGGGCGCCCGTTTCGACGGCGCGCGCTGCGTCGCCGCGGGCGGAGTGGTTATGCAGCTTTTGCCGGGCTACGGCGAGGAGGCTGCCGCGCTCGTCAACGCAAAGGCGGAAGAGATCGGCGACATCGCCGCCGACATCGCCGCGCTCGGCGCTTCGGGCGTGTTCGAAAGGTATTTCGGCAGGGAGGCGGCCGGCTCGCACGTGTACGTTACCGAGCCCGAATACAGGTGCAACTGCTCGCGCGAAAAGATATCCGCGATACTGCTCACCCTCGGGAGGGCGGAGCTGAAAAAAATAATTGCCGAACAGGGCGAGATATCGGTGCACTGCCACTACTGCAACACCGACTACAAGTTCGGCGCGGAAGACATAGAAAAATTGTTTGAATGAAAAAGACCGTAGAGATGGATTTCAGCGACGACCGCCTGCTTGCGATAGCGGCCGACATGCTGGACGAACACAACCTGATAGGCGCGCTTAAAATGCTGAACAAGAACGGCGAACTCAACTACGACGACGACCGTTCCTTTATGCTGTACGCCGAGATATTTGACGACATGCAGCTGTGCGAGCGCTCGATAAACTATTGGTTCAGATACATCGACGAGGCTCCCGACGGCGATATGGCGGAGGCCTACGAGGGCCTCGCCGTAAATTTCATGAATATGGACAACGAGCACTTCGCCGCCTATTACTACAACAAGCTGCTGATGGAGACGGAGGAGCTCTCTGCCGAGAGCAGAAGGGAGATAATCGATAACTTTTTGCGCAGGGAAGAAAACCCTTTAAGGTTTGCATGGCCGCCCGAAAAGGCCGATTACTCCGCCGAGATAAACCGCGGCGTGGAGTATATGCGCGCCCGCCGTTACGACAAAGCGGTGGAAGAATTCGATAAGGTCGCGGAGGGCAGCCCGCGCTATTTTTCCGCGCGCAACTATATCGCCATGTGCGATATAATATGCGACAAGGCGGAGGAGGCGGAGGCGGAGTGCCTTTCGGTGCTGCAAAAAAAGCCGAACGACGTTCAGGCCCTCACCACGCTCGCGGCGGTAAAGACCGAGCAGAAGAAGGCGGAGGAGGGCAGGCAGCTCGCGCTTAAGCTCGTCGGCCTGAACGCTACGGAGCCGGACGACATGTATAAGATAGCCACCGTCTGCTGCGAGAACAAGCTGCACGAAGAGGCGTTCGGGCTGTTTTCGCGGCTGGAGGGAGATTTCGCCTACGACACGACGGTGCTCTACTTCAAGGCCGTTTCGGCGTACAACAGCGGGCATTTCGAGGAGTGCTTCGAGGCGTTCGACAGGCTGCTCGCCATAAATCCCGACGCCGTGGTGGCGCGCTACTATTTGCTGCGCGCGCACGAGAACGTCGATTCGGGCAGGGAGGAGGAGTTCAGCTATTTTTACCGCCTCCCGCAGGAGCTGCGCGAGAGCTCGCTGGAATTTTTGTCGTCGTACTACAGTCTCTCCGCTCGCGGCGCAAGGCGGCTCGAAAGGGACGTGGACGTCCTCGAATGCATAAAATGGTGCTTTGACGAGACGGAAAATTCCGACGACAACCGCCTCCACTACATCGCGGCGCTGTGCGCCGTTAAGGCCGGCTTCGACGACTATATCCGCGGGCTGCTGCTCGATGCATTTTTGTCGGACACGCTCAAAATAGCGGTTCTGCATGCCCTGTGCGAACGCAACGAAGACAACCAGTTCGGCGTGGTCATCTGCAACATATACAAGAGCGTGGACATATACGAGCTCAACATAGGCAGGGCAAAGCGCAAAAATTTCCTTTCGGCGTACGCCTCGCTCGTCTCCCGCTTCGGCATTCTGGACGAGGACTATTCCGGCAGGTTCTGCGGCGCGGCGGAGCGCGTTTACAGGGGCATGGCAAAGGCGGGCATTCTTGCAGACAGCGCCAACGGCCGCGCGCTCACCGCGGCGATATTCGCCGTTTCGGGCGTGCGCGAGGCGGAAGTCCCCGCCGGCGACGTGTGCGGCTTTTTCGATGCCGACAGGGCGGTTTTCGACAGGATAACGGAGGCAATAAAATGAAACTTTACGACTTTGACGGCATGTTCGATAAAAAACTTTCGGCATATATCTCCGAAAACGCCGGCAGGTTCAAAGAGGAAGAGTGGGAAGACATGATCCCCGCCATGTATGCAAAATTCGGCGATACCGTGCTGAAGTCGCTGGGCACCAGCCCCAACGGCTATTATGCGGCGATGAGCGCGGAAGAACTCGTAAAGTGCCTGCGTGCGCACGTGAAAAACGGAGTGCCCGTCTCCGAGTTCCTGTGCCGCGCGATAGAGCGCAGAGAGGAGTGCAAGGGGATGCTCCTGCCCCTTCTGGAACGAGGTGAGGAGGGGCTTAAACAGTATTGCGTGAACATCCTCGGCTCCGCGCCCGAAGCGCTGCCCGTATACATGCGCATGATAACGGAGGACGGCGACGAGGACCTCAAAAACCAGTGCGTCGACTTCATAAAGGAGAACGCCGACCTCGTAAAGGAAGAGGCGCTCGAAAATTATAAAAACGGGACGGAAAAGCCGCTCATGCTGGAGATACTCTCCAACGTGCGTGCGCGCGACGGGCGCGTGTTCGACATACTCATAAAGGAGTTCCGCTCGGGCGACGACGTGCCCCTGCTCGCGGGGTATCTTGCCGCCTACGGCGACGAAGGGGCGCTTCCCTATCTTCTGGACAAGATAGACGAAGAGGGCATATCGTACGTGGAGTTCCGTGAACTCAAGTACGCGATAGAGGCGCTCGGCGGCGAATATACAAAACCGCGCGACTTTTCGGGCGACGAATATTACGAGCTCATTCACTCGCACGGCGTGTCTTCCGCCGACATATTCTCGGCGTTCGAAGAGGGCGCCGAAGGCGGAACGAAGAACGGCATATCATAAATGCGGCGCGGGAGGGCATCTCTCCGCGATATGCAACGGGGCGTGCCCGCGCACGCCCCGTTGCCGTTTGTGCCGCGGGCAGCGGCGCGGCTCCGCCCTTCAGTTTGTCGGGTCGGCGGCCTTGTTTTTTAAGGTCTTTTGCCCCTTTTTGAACATTTCGGCGGCCTTGTCTATCATATCCTTCTTTGCGGACGGGACGTCGTAGTAGCCGCGCGCGCTCATCTGGCGGAAGAGCGCGTATTGGTTTTCGGCCACGCCCATAAGATTATCCGAAAAGTTTTTGCGTATATTCTTGCCGCTGCCCTCGTACAGGGCGGTAGTGTAAAGGCTCATCAGAGTCTTTTCGCTGTCGAGCATGTCCTGAAGGGCGTCTTTTTCGCACAGTGTCGTGTCTTGTTTAGTCAGTTTCAAGGGCTCCTCCTTTCATTCAGCCGAGCTGTTTCAATAGCGCGTTGTAGCGCTTTTCGTGTTCGTCCGCTATGCCCGCCATGCATTCCGCAAGCGCGGGATCGGTCAGCGTGTTTGAATACATCCTCGCCTTCTTGCAGATGAGCCCTTCCGTCGTCAGGGCCTGCGAAAGCATGGCAAGTTCTTTTGCCGTGATAGATTCTGTCATATAAAACACCTCCGCAAAAGTTTTTGCCATGCCCGACCGTTTTTATGCAGAGCCGCCGCAAATCAAAGGCGGCGCGTCTTCTTTCCGCGGAAAATTTTAATTGACAACGGCGGCGACGTTTGTTAAAATAATGTAGCTCGTTGCCCGATAAAACAATTTAATACGGAGAGATGGCAGAGCGGTCGAATGCGGCGGTCTTGAAAACCGTTGATGGGCAACTATCCGGGGGTTCGAATCCCTCTCTCTCCGCCAAACCTACGGCGAAAGGCACGCTCGAAGTGCCTTTTGCCGTTTTAAATAAATATTTTTAAAGGGAGTATTTTTGCATGAACAACAAAAACAGACTGATACCAGCATATGTCGGCATGGCGCTGTTTGCGATAGGCACGATAGCGTTCATCGTCCTCGGCGCCCTGGAAAGCGATGCCGACACGCGCATATTCTTTTTCGTTATCGCCGCAATATGCGGCGCAGGGCTCCTGTGCACGCTTGCAATGTTCATAAAATTCCGCAAAGTCGTTGCCGCGCGCGAGGTCAATCTGGCAAGGAGGGCACGATAGCGTATAAGGTGCTCGGCGAGGGCACCCCGTTCAAGTGCTTCTGCGTTACCGTAGATTCGGCCGAACAGGCCGCCGCAAAGGCGATGGCCAACGTCATAGGCGCGGTAAGCCTCACCGCGCTCGGCACGGGGGTGTTCGTGAGCGGCAAGCAGACGCTCGACTGCTTCGTCTCCGACGACGAGCTCATAATCGGCAGACACGACAATTTGAACTTCGACGACGAAGGTTACGCCTGTTTCAAGGCCTCCGACATTGAAAGGCTGGATGTAGAGGGGCGCGCCGTAAGCGTTCACGTGGCGGTGTATTTAACGGGCGGCCGCGGCTATTTCATGTTCAACGTTTCCACCGTGAAATATAAGCGCGAATACATCTTCGACTGTTTCGATGCCCTGGCGGCAAACATCCCCGAACAGGCCGCCGCTCCGGCGGAAAGCTCGGCTGGCGAAAGCGCCGAAGGCGACCTCTTCGACTGAGCGCCCGCCGCCCGTGACGGGAGCGCCGCTTCAAAAGAAACGGTAGAGGGCTCCGATAAAGTTTTTTGCGATTTCTGAAAGACGCGCCGTTTTACGTATCGATAAAACGATGAATGCCGCCATGTTTGGCGGCATTTTTGCTTTGTCGGATATCGGTCGAGTTTTCTGGCCGTTATGATTTCGATTTTTTTGCAGGCATGTTTTTCGCGGTTAAAAGTTTTTGCCTTGGCAATAATTTTTACACCGAGTCGATGATCTTTTTTGCGGCGGCTATCACCTTTTCGCGCAGGGAGGCGGGCGAAACGATCTTTATGCCCCCGCCGAAGCCGAGCAGTTTGCTCACCAGCCCTTCGTCGTCGGGCAGGGAGACTTCGGCCACGAACTTGTTTGCCCGCGGCTCTATGTTGTCTATGCCTATCCATTCCTCCACGTCGGGCAGCCTGTCCTTTTCTATCTCCAAAGTGACTTCGATGAGCTCGTCGGAGCGGTAGCCGAAGCCGAGAGGTATCTCGTCGCGCGTTATCTCCCGCTTTTTAAAACTCTTGCCCGTAAAGCGCGCGCTCTTTATGCGCCCTATCTTGAACGTCCTGAATTCCTGCTTGGTGTGGCAGAAGGCGTATACATACCACACGTTCTGTTTGAATATCAGCACGTGCGGGTCTATCACCCTGCGGCTGTGCTCGCCCGAGCGGGATATGTAGTCGATGTAAAGGCTCAGGCTCTCGTTCACCGCCTTTTCGCACACGGCCATCTTGTCGGAGAACTTTTTGGTGTCGCCCCAGGTGCCGCCGTCCACTATTATGCCGCCGTTGACGGCAACGTCCGCTCTCTCGCGCTTGGTCTGCATCTTAAGTTTTTCGAGGGCGGAGAGCGCGGCTTCGTCGTTCACCTGCGAGAGCATCGCGGCAAGCGCGTTTATCGCCGCCGCGTATTCGTCCTTTGTAAAATACCCCATCGGCAGGCGGTAGGTGTCGGCTATGGAGATGCCGCCGTATCTCCCGCGCGAAACGTCGACGGGTATGCCCGCCACCGCCAGCTCCTCGGCGTAGCGGTATACGCTGCGCAAAGATATCTCGTACCGCTCGGCTATCTCTCTCGCGCTCGCCTTCCTGCGCGAAAGCAGCAGCATCAGCATTTTTACCATTATCTGATATTTCATCGTTCCTCCCTTATGCCCGCACGGCGGAGTTTGCGGCATAAAATCTGCCCGTCCGCAATATAAATAAGCAAACGGCGCGGCGTCGGGCGCGTTCGCTACGGCATGTGCAAAAAATTTTTTTGAATTTACATAAAAAATTTTATCATATATGACAATATCTGTCAACTATATTGTATAAAATGGCAAGTGTAAGACGGGCAGGCGGAGCGCCTGCCGAGCAAAAGGAGGACGTTATGGATTTTTTGGGTTACGTGGACAGGCAAAAATGTATAATAAGAGGCAGGCACGCGGGCGAAGAGATAATTTCGCTGCGCGGAGAGAGCATGACGATAAGGGAGGGGGAGGGCTCCCGCCTTGCCGCATCGTGCCCGCTCTCCGGCGCGGCGCCCCGCGACGAACGGAAGGACGAGGATAAATCGGTCGAACAGCTGCTTGCCGAACTCGCCGCGATGAAGGGGCTGAACGTCGCCGAGCGCGAGAGGTGCTGCGCAAAGGCGGCGGCAAACGCGGCCGTATCATAGTGCGAAAGGGCGGCGGGCACGGCCCGCCGTATGGTTTTACTTCCGGTGTTGCAACATGATGATATAAGAGCATAGTGATATCTTTGTCTTTAAAACACGCGCGCGGGCGGAGTTCGCCCGCGCGCGTGTTTTTAAAGAGAGCGTGAGGCAAAATATGGCCGCGGGCGGACAAATGGTCCGCCCGCGGCGCAGCGGCGTTCTGCCGCGGCCGAAACGGCCGCGATAGGCTGTGCCGCGGAGGCATTTTATATGCCGGGCGGCCCTTCAGCCGCGCCGTTTTACGACTATGCGTTCTATGATCGCCACTATCGCATACATTCCGCCCGCAAGCAGGCAGAGGATGAATGTCGCCGCCATTACCAGGTCGAGCTTGAAAACCTGCCCGCCGTACACGATGAGATATCCCAGCCCCGCGCGCGAGACGATGTATTCGCCCATGATAGAACCTATCCAGGCAAGGCCTACCGCCACTTTCAGCGTGTTCATAAAGGCGGGCAGCGAGGCGGGCATCATAAGTTTGGTGAGCATGGCTGCCCTGCCCGCCCCCATGGAGCGCAACAGCAGCTGTTTGGTCTTATCCACGGCGGCAAATCCCGCGAGCATGTTCATGATGCACACAATTATGCTCACGAGCACGGTCATGAATATGATGGCCGTATAGCCCGTTCCCATCCAGATTATTATAAGCGGGCCGAGCGCTATTTTGGGCAGCGCGTTGAGCACTACGATGTACGGTTCGAATATGGCGCGCACGCGCTCGTTCAGCCACAGCAGCACGGCGCAGGAGTAGCCCAGCGCGACGGCTATGGCAAAGCCCGCGACCGTTTCGGCGAGCGTTATGCCTATATGGTAGAAGAGCGTGCCCGCCGCGGCGAGGTCGGCTATCGTCTTTGCCGCGCGCGAGGGGGAGCTGGTTATGAACGGGTCGAACACGCCGGTCTGCGCGCACAGTTCCCACATCCCGAGCAGCGCCGCGAGAATGAGCGCGCGCACGGCATGCACGACTATCTTGCCTCGTTTGGTCCTTTTCAGGTACCGCGCGTGATCGGCGGAGTAGTTGGTGTTTTTGTGTTTCATAGCGGTAAATATTAAAATCGACAGATCTTTACAGGGCGGAGCGCGTGCCGCGGCGGGTCGCCGCGGCCTGCCTCATATCCCGAGTTCCTTGCGCAGGGCCTCGAACAGGGCGGCAAATTCGCCGCATTCCCGCCTCTTTTTCGGGCTGCCTTCGCCGAACGTCACCGGGTGCTCGCCCACCACCCGCGCGGGGCGGGAGGAGAGCGCTATCACCTTGTCGGACAGGGCTATGGCCTCCGATATGTCGTGCGTGACGAGCAGCGCCGTCTTCTTTTCCTTTTTTATTATGTCGTGCACGTCGTCGCACACGGCAAGGCGGGTCTGGTAGTCGAGCGCCGAAAACGGTTCGTCTAACAGCAATGTCTGCGGGCCCGCCGCAAGCGTGCGTATGAGCGCCACGCGCTGCCTCATCCCGCCCGACAGCTGAGCGGGGCTCTTTTTCAAAAAGCCGGCAAGGCCGTATTTTTCGGCGAGCATGAGCGCGTTTCTCTTCATTTCGGGGGTGTTTTTCCGCTTTATTTCAAGCGGCAGGAATATGTTCTGCTCAACGGTGCGCCACGGGAAGAGCGCGTCGGTCTGCAGCATGTAGCCGAACTGCCCGTCGCCCCGCTCGATCTTGCCCGACGAGGGCGATATCAGCCCCGCCGCAAGCGAAAGTATGGTGCTCTTGCCGCAGCCGGAGGGGCCTATCACCGCCACGAACTGTCCGTCGTCCACCTCGAAGGTGAGGTCTTTCACCGCCAAAGTCTCTCCCGACGGGGTATGGTAGGCGTAGCTTACGCCCGCAAATCTTACGCTCATTCCGAATAGATCTCTCGGTATACCCTGTCGGCCGTTTCGGTGAGTATGAGCTCGTCGAACGCGACGCGCCGCGCAAGCTCGCCCGAGTTCTCTATAACGTCCTGCAACCGCGTGAAGGCGTGTTCCTCCATCGCCATGTTCGTCACCCATGCGTCGATGTCTTTATATGCCTGAACGGAGCCCGCAAGGCTCTCCTTGCTCGTTCCGTCGAAGTAGGGCACGAGGTATTCCGCCACCGTTTCGGCGTCGTTTTCCATCGTGAATTTCACCGCCCTGGTCACGGCGCGCAGCAGGCCCTCTATCTTTTCGGGGTTGTTCTCTATAAAGCTCTCCTTTGCGGAAAAGCAGGTGTAAGGTATCTCGCCCGACTGCGCTCCCACAGAGGCGACGATGCAGCCCTTGCCCTCCGCCTCATAGTCGCTTGCCGTCGGCTCGAACATCGTGCAGTAGTCGGCTATGCCGCTCTCGAACGCCGCCGTCATGTAGTTGAAATCGACGTCGTAGTTGAGGCTCGCGTCTACGCCGAGCTCTTCTATCACGTATTCGAAGGTCATTGCGGGCACGCCGCCCTTGCGCCCGGCGAGTATCTCCTTGCCTTCCAGGTCGGACCATTCGAAGTCGGGCTCGGGCTGTCTCGCCACCAAAAAGCTGCCGTCGCGCTTGGTGAGCTGGCCGAACACCTTAGGGCAGTCGGAAGAGCCGCCTATCGCCACATACAGCGCCGCCTCCGGCCCGCAGAAACCTATGTCGGCGGAGCCCGAGAGCACGGCCGCCATGGTGTTGTCGGCGCCGCCGCCGTTGGTGAATTCCGCCTCGAAGCCCTCTTCGGCATAGTATCCGAGCGCGTCGGCGAGGTACATGGGAGCATAGAACACCGAATGTGTCACTTCGTTTATTCTGAGCACGTCGCCGCCCGAACCGCAGCCCGCAAGCGAAAAGGGGACCGCAAGCGCCGCGCAGGCGGCGGCTAAAACCGAGATCAATTTCTTTTTCATGATAAAGGGGGTAAACCTCCGCGTTTAAAAATTTTAATAATACAGTTTATGCCGCGAGCCTTTTGTTTGACAACCGAGCGGCTTTTGTTCTATAATTGAACCGTATATGCAGGCAGAGGAGCGGGCGGAAAGCGCCTGCTCTCTGTATTGAAGAGGTTACCATGGAAAAATCGTACAATCCCAAGTCGTTTGAGGACGAGATATACAAGGAGTGGGAAGAAGAGGGCTGTTTCCGTGCCGAAAGGGACGACAACAAGGTCCCCTTCACCATAATGATGCCCCCGCCCAACATAACGGGGCAGCTGCACATGGGGCACGCCCTCGACGAGACCTATCAGGATACCCTCATAAGGTTCAAGCGCATGCAGGGCTATTGCGCCCTCTGGCTGCCCGGCACCGACCATGCCTCCATAGCCACGGAGGTGAAGATAGTCGAGCAGCTCAAAAAGCAGGGCATAGAAAAAGACAGCCTCACCCGCGAGCAGTTTTTAAAGCTCGCCTGGGACTGGAAGGAAAAGTACGGCGGCAGGATAGTCACCCAGCTCAAAAAACTGGGTTCCTCCTGCGACTGGTCGCGCCTCGCCTTCACCATGGACAAAAGATGCTCGCGCGCGGTGCGCGAGGTCTTCGTCAACCTCTACAACAAGGGGCTCATCTATCACGGCAACAGGATAATCAACTGGTGCCCCGAATGCAAAACGGCGCTCTCCGACGCGGAGGTGGAGTATGTCGACGAAGATTCGCACTTCTGGCACCTCAAATATTTTCTCGAAGGTTCGGACAGCGAGGGCCTGATAGTCGCCACCACCCGTCCCGAAACGATGTTCGGCGATACCGCCGTGGCCGTCAACCCCGCCGACAAGCGCTATAAAAAATATATCGGCAAAAACGTCGTTCTGCCCATAATCGGCAAGCCGATACCCGTGGTGGCCGACGAGCACGCCGACATGGAATACGGCACCGGCTGCGTTAAGATAACGCCCGCGCACGACCCCAACGACTTCGAAGTGGGCCTCCGCCACGGCCTGCCTGTGGTAAAGGTCATGAACGAGGACGGCACCATGAACGAGCTTGCCGGCAAATACTGCGGCATGGACAGGTATGAGTGCAGGAAGGCGGTGGTAAAGGAGCTCGAAGCCCTCGGCAACCTGGTAAAGACTGAGCCGCACACTCACAGCGTCGGGCACTGCTATCGCTGCCACACCTCCATAGAGCCCATGGTCTCCAAACAGTGGTTCGTGAAGATGCAGCCGCTCGCCCGTCCCGCCATAAACGCGGTGATGGACAAAAAGACGAGTTTTATCCCCGAAAGGTTTGCAAAGACATATTTCAACTGGATGGAGAACGTAAAGGACTGGTGCATCTCCCGTCAGCTCTGGTGGGGGCACCGCATCCCCATCTGGTACTGCGACGACTGCGGAGAGGTGATCTGCGCCAAAGAGGACCCCGCCGTCTGCCCCAAGTGCGGCAGCGCGCGCTTAAGGCAGGACGAGGACGTGCTCGATACCTGGTTCTCCTCTGCGCTGTGGCCGTTCTCCACCCTCGGCTTCCCCGAGGACACTTCGGACCTCGAATATTTCTACCCCACCGACGTTCTCGTAACGGGGTACGACATAATCTTCTTCTGGGTGGCGCGCATGATATTCTCGGGCATAGAACACATGCGCAAGGTGCCCTTCCGCTATGTGCTCATGCACGGCATCGTGCGCGACGAGCAGGGGAGGAAGATGTCGAAATCGCTCGGCAACGGCATCGACCCTCTGGAGATAATAGACAAATACGGCGCCGACGCGCTCCGCTTCTCTCTGCTGCAGGGCGTGGCCACGGGCAACGATATCCGCTATTCCGACGCTAAGGTGCAGTCGGCGGCGGCATTCATAAACAAGGTCTGGAACGCCAGCAGGTACGTGCTCTCCAACTGCGAGGGCAGGGCCATAAAGGGCATAAAGGAAGTAAAGCTCACCCATGCCGACAAGTGGATAATTTCCCGCCTTCAGTCGGCCATAAGGGACGTCACGCTCGCCCTTAACAAATTCGAGCTGGGCATCGCGCTCGAGCTCGCCCACGACTTCATGTGGGACGATTTCTGCGACTGGTACATCGAACTCACGAAATCCGCCCTCTGGGGCGACGACGAAAGCAAGAAGGACGGCGCGCTCGCCGTGCTCGTGTATGTTCTGGACGGCGCGCTCAAATTGCTGCATCCCTTCATCCCCTTCGTCACCGAAAAGATATATTCCGAAATGCCCGGGGCGGAGGGCAGGATAATGCTTGCCCCCTATCCCCGCTACAATTCCCGCCTCACCTACCGCAAGGAGTCGGCTGCGTTTGCCGGCGTTATGGACATAATCAGGGCGGTGCGTGCATTAAAGACCGAAACGGGCTGCGCCCCCTCCAAAAAGGTGACGATATATCTCGTTACCGAGTCGAAGCGCCTCATTTCGGCAAACGAGGATTGCATATTAAGGCTTGCGGGCGCCGCGGCCATAAAGTTCGTGCCCTCGCCCGAGGCTGCGGGCGAAAACGCCGCCACCAAAGTGGTGAGCTGCGCGACCGTTCTGGTGCCCATGGGCGACCTCATCGACGCCGCCAAGGAGCGCGCGCGCCTGGAGGGCGAGCTCGACAAAGTGCTCGCGGAGATACGCCGCGCCGACGGCAAGCTCAACAATCCGGGCTTCATGGCGAAAGCTCCCAAAAAACTGGTGGACGAGGAGCGCGCCAAGCTCGAAAAATATATAGAGATGAAAGAAAGGATAGAAAAGCAGCTCGCGGCGCTGTAAAACGCGCGGTGCGCGGCGGGCGCTCACGGGAGGTCAAATGACGATAAGGCAACTTACGCGCGGCGACAGGGAGGAGTATCTGAAGATGTCGTCGGAGTTCTACGCATCGCCCGCCGTCCTGTCGGACGTGCCGCCCTCCTACCGCGAAAACGCCTTCGAGGAGTTTTTGCGCGGCACGCACGCCAGATGTTTTATGTTCGAAGAGCAGTCTTTGCCCGTCGGATACGGCATAATAACCTTTCTGTATATGCAGGAAGCGGGCGGCATGTGCGTGTTTTTCGACGAGATATACGTCCGCGAGGGGTTCCGCTCGCGCGGGTACGGCAGGCAGTTTTTCGATCACGTGTTCAAAAATTTTCCCGCTCCCCGCTATCTTTTGGAGGTGGAGCCCGAAAACGTGCGCGCCGTGGCGCTCTACAAGCGGCTGGGCTTCGACAGGCGCGGCTACGAACTTATGGAGGCCGTCCGCGGCGGGGTGTAACGCTCCGCACGCGTCCCGCCGTGCGGGAGCAATCGAATAAAGGCGTCATGCGGCGCGCGGCTTTTGCTTGAAAAAAGCCGCGCGCCGCGTTATAATATAAAAAAACGCGCATGCGCGCAGGCCGCCCGCGAGCGGGCCGCGCGGGCAGATACGGAGGCATGTATGTATGAAAGGTAAAATATTGTGCGCCGTTGCGGCAGTGTTTGCCGCCGCGGCGACGGCGGCCCTTCCCGGTTGCGGGTTCGTGGAACAGTTCCTCGGCATGGCGCATACCCACGTGAGCGCTTCCGAAGAGTGGGAGAGCGACGCCGAGAGCCATTGGCATGTGTGCGAGGTGTGCGAGCGGCGAATGGACGAGGCCGCGCACGAGTACGGCGGCTGGGAGAGCGACGCCGGGGGACATTGGCGGGAGTGCGCCGTGTGCGGATACGCCGCAAGCGAGGCCGCGCATTCCTTCGACGGCGAAAACGTGTGCACGGTGTGCGGATATTCTGCGGCGGGCGCCGCTGAGGGGAGCGAGGCCGACATAGTTTCGGCAGACCTTTCCGTCCATTTTTTGGAGACGGGCAACAAATACACGGGCGACTGCATACTGATAAAGTGCGGCGATACCGAGGTGCTCGTCGACGCGGGTTCGCGCCAGTCGAGCGCCTCCGCGCTAAGAGCGTACATAGACGGCTACTGCACCGACGGCGTGCTCGAATACGTCGTGGCCACCCATTCCGACCAGGACCACATAGCCGGCTTCGTGGGCACGAGCTCCGGCGGCGAATACAACGGCATCCTTTACGGCTACGAAATAGGCACGATAATCAGATTCGACCGCACCAACAAGCAAACCGTCACCGCGGCGGGCAATCCCACGCTTTACGGCAGGTTCCTCACGGCGGTGGAGCATGCCGAAGACGAGGGCGCCGCCGTATATACCGGCCTCGAGTGCTACAACGGCGAGAACGGCGCTCGGCGCACGTGGTATCTCGACGAAGAGCAGACCGTGTCGCTGAATATACTGTATAATTACTATTACGAAAACGACAGCCCGGACGAGAACAACTATTCGGTGTGCTTTCTGCTCACGCAGCGGCTTGCGGGCGGCGGGGAATACAACTACCTGTTCACGGGCGACCTGGAAGAGGAGGGCGAGGAATACCTCGTGGAATACAACGAGCTGCCCGAAGTGGAGCTGTTCAAGGCGGGGCATCACGGCAGTCCTACCTCGTCGAACGACGTGCTCCTCTCCGTAATAAAGCCCAAAAACGTGGTCGTGTGCTGCTGCGCCGGCTCCGACGAATACACCGACAACAACGCCAACCAATTCCCCTCGCAGGCCTTCGTTTCGCGCATATGCGGATATACCGAGAACGTGTACGTCACCACTATGGCGAGCGACGGGGAGGAGGAGTTCGAGCCCATGAACGGCACCGTCGTGTTCTACTGCGGCACGGCGGAGGGAGAGACCGGGGCCTCGTTAAAGCTGTGGTGTTCGAACAATTCGGTAAAACTTAAAGACACCGAGTGGTTCAAAGAGAACAGGGTGTGGGGGTGAGCCGCGGGCGGAGCGCCCCTGCGCCTTAAAAAGATTTTACCGCGCGTATTGACCTTGCGCCGCCGATGTGGTAGAATATAGGCGAGGAGCGAGACGATATGAAAAAGCCCGTGTCTTACAATTTCAACGTTACGCCCAGAAAGCCGAACGGGCTGTTCATGGGCATACTCAAGCATTTCGTCGCCTATCCCGACATGAAAAAGCGCGACTTTGAGTGCGAGTACATAAACATGGACGGTATAAAACCGCCCTACTTTCTGCTTGCGAACCATGCCAGCGAGATGGATTTCCGCATATTGTACGCCGCTATACGCCCGCACAACATGAATTACGTTGTGGCGATAGACGCCATGCACGACAACGGCATAGGCCTCATGCGGTTCGCGGGCGGCATATGCAAGCGCAAGTTCATACAGGACATGTCGCTCATACGCAACCTTAAATACTGCGTGGAGCATTACGATAACCCCGTGTGCATATATCCCGAGGCGCGCTATACCTTCGACGGCACTCAGAGCTACGTGCCGCCCTCGGTGGGCAAGATGGCAAAACTCTTAAAGGTGCCCGTGGTGCTGCTCATAGCGCAGGGCAACTTTATCTGCTGCCCGCAGTGGAACAAGGATAAGTTCAAAAAGCGCCTCGCGCCGTGCAAGGCAAAGCTGATATGCGTGGCCGACGCCGAAGAGGTGCAGACGCT